>NZ_JBLXXV010000010.1:0-53576 GCF_048512995.1 Rothia sp. P6271
GCTCAAAAAAACCTGCCAGAGCACCCCATAAAGCCCAACAACAGTACCCAGCACCCAAAACGGCAACTACCATTACCACTAAATAGCATCATCACTCGAAGAAAAATACACCACCACATGAACAACACACACCCACACAGCCCTGAGCCCTGGAACGGATATTCAAAAGGCTCACGCGAATACATTTACATGCTCATTGCCATGTTCTGTGCAGGCATCGCTACCTTCGCCCAACTCTACGCACCACAAGCAATCCTCCCCTCCATCGCAACCGACCTAAACATCACCCCATCTAGTGCAGCACTAACAATCTCAGCAGCAACACTTGGACTAGCCCTTTTTGCCATGGTCTGGGCCTACATCGCCGACATCCACGGCAAAAGCAAAGCCATGTTCATCGCAATCAGTATCGCCACAGTACTCGGATTAATCAGCCCATGGGTTCACGACTTCACCATACTCCTCACCCTCAGATTTGCAGAAGGAGCAGCACTAGCAGGAATAGCAGGAGTAGCAATCGCCTTCATCACCGAAGAAACAAACCCACTCCACGCAGCAACAGCAAGCGGACTATATATCGCAGGAAACACCTTAGGAGGACTCGCCGGACGACTCTTCGCAGGCCCCCTCACCCAATGGGCCGGAGACTGGCGCATCGCCATCACAGCAGTCTCACTACTAGGAGCCATCACCGCACTCATCTTTATCATCAGCCTGCCCAAAGCCCGACGATTCACGCCCATCCCACGCAAAGGATCTTTCAGCAATACCCTCAAACAAGCCAAAAAACACCTCAAAAACCCAGCGATGCTTGCACTATACCTCTACGCATTCACTATGATGGGAACCTTCGTAACCATCTATAACTACGTAGGGTTCCTCCTCAAAGCACCACCCTATCTCTTCTCCGAAATAGCTCTCTCAGCACTCTTCCTCTCCTACCTACTAGGCACAATATCCTCATCAATATCTGCCCGATTCAGCACACGATGGGGAAACCTCAACGTCATGATAGGATCAACTGCCCTCCTTATCCTTGGCATAGCTCTCACGATGACCACAAACGTCACCGCCATTATTATCGGAGTCCTGCTCTTGACCTTCGGGTTCTTCTGCGGGCATTCCATCGCCTCAGGATGGACAGGACTACGAGCCACAACAGGAAAAGCGCAAGCAACAGCACTCTATAATCTCGCCTACTATGCAGGTTCAGCAGTTATTGGTTGGGGTAGCGGATTAATCTACAACACCAGCGGATGGTACAGCACAGCCTGGTTTTGCATCATTTTCACAGCACTACTCGTATCACTATGCGTCATGGTTTTAACACGAAACGATAAACCTCATAACGACGCACCAGTAGCCTAAGATTCAATACTAGGTGGCGTATCGTTGACCATATTCGCAAAGCGAGAATAATGTCCCTGGAATCCAACAGCAATGGTCTTAGTAGGACCATTACGATGTTTAGCGACAATAACGTCCGCTTCTCCAGCACGTGATGACTCTTTATTCTGAGCATCATCACGATGAAGCAAAATAACCATATCTGCGTCCTGCTCAATAGAGCCAGACTCACGCAAATCCGAAATCATCGGACGATTATCTGCACGTTGAGTAGAACCACGGTTCAGCTGCGACAACGCAATAACAGGAATTTCCAACTCTTTCGCCATCAACTTCAAGGAACGAGAAAATTCAGAAACTTCTTGCTGACGAGACTCTACCTTTTTACCAGAAGTCATCAACTGCAAATAGTCCAGAACAATCAGCTTAAGATTATTGCGTTGTTTGAGACGACGTGCCTTCGCCCGGATCTCCATCAACGTCATATTGGGAGAATCGTCAATATACAAAGGAGCGCTATCCATCTTTCCCACAGCAGCTGCAAGAGTAGACCACTGTTCTTCATCAAGTTTTCCCTGACGTAGACGAGAAAGGTTAATCCTAGCTTCAGCTGAAAGAATTTTTGTTGCAATTTCGTTACGGCTCATCTCCAACGAGAAAAATACCGTCGCCATATCCTTCTTAATAGCAGCATGGCGAGCAATATCCAGAGCAAAGGTAGATTTACCAATACCAGGACGAGCAGCAATAACAATCATCTGGCCAGGCTGAAAACCATCGGTTAATTCATCAAACTCAAAGAATCCCGTTGGTACACCACTAATACCGCTACCGCGAGCAACCTGAGCCTCGATATCATCAATGGTCTGATCCATAGCCTCTTTAAGCGGCACATAATCCTCTGAAGCGCGACGATCACTAATCTGATAAATTTCACCCTGAGCCTGATTGACGAGAGCCTCAACTTCGCCATCTTGAGAATAACCGAGTTGAGCAATCTTCGTACCAGCCTCAACGAGACGACGCAAAATAGCGCGTTCAGAAACAATTTCAGCGTAAAAGCCCGCATTCGCCGCAGTGGGCACAGACGTCGTCAAAGAATGCAGATAAGGTGCTCCACCAATACGAGATAGCTCGCCGCGTTTTGTCAGTTCATCGGTTACGGTAATAGCATCTGCTGGCTCACCTTGCCCGTACAAAGTAATGATTGCGTCATAGATACTCTCGTGTGCAGGCTTATAAAAATCCTCGCCACGAAGCACCTCAACAACGTCTGCAATAGCATCTTTAGAGAGCAACATTCCACCAAGGACAGACCGCTCTGCATCATCATCGTGAGGAAGAGTACGAACACCGTAATCAGAAGAATTTTGAGACACAATCAACCTTAAATTGTCGAGATATTTTTACAAAGAACCCCGAAGATTATTCACTATATTCACCTAGTGAAAACCATTATAAAAACACGTGGCAGAATAGCTGTTCCACGTGAAACATACTATGAGAAAAACTTATCCCAATGGAAGCGTTAGCACTTCATTCTGTAGAGAACTATCCCACAACAGAGATAGCAAGAAAGAATGTTGCAGGATTTGCCAGTAAGGAAACCAGTAAAAGGAGTGCATTATGCACTTTAAAACGTCGGTAACGAGCTAAACCAACAACCGCCAAAATGCTCGACAGTAACGACATGATAACGGCAAGAACCACACAGATGAGAAAAATCGTCAAACTATCAGAAGGCGTTCCCACGTTATTCCAAAATCCCAAAGATATCAGCAATAACGAAATCAGCTCAGCAACCAAGGCAATCAGAAACATCTGCAAACTTGGACGCAGCTTCGGAGCAGAATCCTTCTCCGACGAAACCAATGAAAACATGATCCCTTGACCTATTCTTCAAGCAATGAACATGATGATGACATAGAAGAAGTGCCCTCCCCCGTTGAAACAACAGGAAAGGACACTTCTTCTATATGCAATAAGCCATTACTTATGCAGCAACGACATCTAATGCAACCTGTGCAACAACGTCTTCGTGCAAACGCACAGAAACTTTGTAAGCACCGGTGGACTTGATAGCGGACCCAAGGTGGATAGCGCGCTTATCAACGGAACCTAGACCAGCAGCTTCAATTGCTTCTGCAATTGCTTCCGCACGAACGGTACCGAAAAGTCGACCTTCAGCGCCAGCTTTATGAGCTACGGTAACAGTAGCTGCAGCAAGCTTAGCTGCCTGTGCCTGTGCGTCTTCAAGAGAAGCCTTAGCGCGAGCTACACGAGCTGCGCGAATGGACTCAACCTGACGTTCGCCACCTTTAGTCCAGGTCACTGCAAAACCGCGAGGTAGCAGGTAGTTGCGTGCGTAGCCGTTCTTAACGGTTACGACATCGCCAGCAGTTCCGAGACCGGATACTTCCTGAGTCAGAATAATCTTAGCCATGTTCTTCTAATCTCCTTCTCTTTAGCGGCCAGCGCCGGAGTAAGGTAGCAATGCAACTTCGCGGGCATTCTTAATTGCCTGAGCGATTTTGCGCTGTTCCTGGACGGTGACGCCGGTAACGCGACGTGCACGGATCTTACCGCGATCGGAGATGAACTTACGAAGAAGTGCAACGTCCTTGTAATCAATAACAGTTACGTCAGCAGCCTTGAGTGGGTTCTGCTTTGGTTTGGGCTTACGAATTTCAGCCTTAGCCATCGTGGTGCTCCTTTTTCTTTGGGAGCCCGCGGAAAATACCGCGGGATGGGTTGGATATTTGGATTAATGAGGAAGGTTATCTTTAGAACGGAGGTTCGTCTTCTGCACCAGCGCCCCAATCATAGTTTCCACCAGATTGAGAACCCCAAGGATCTGCAGAAGGAGCAGGCGCTGCCTGTGGTGCAGGATTTCCTCCACCAAAGCCGCCACCGTTATAGCCGTTACCCCCGCCGAAACCGCCAGAAACTGAACCGTTATACCCATTGTTCTGGGTAGGAGCGGCAAAGTTATTGCCACCACCGGCGTAGCCTTGCGCATCTTGAGCGCCACCGAAGTTACCTCCGGAGCGCTGTTGATTACGGTTAACAGACGCAGAAGCAAAACGAAGGGATGGGCCAATTTCTTCGACCTCAAGCTCCATCGCAGTGCGACGTTCGCCTTCCTTAGTCTCATATGAACGGGATTTCAAACGCCCCTGAGCGATAACGCGCATTCCCTTATGTAGGGTTTCTGCAACATTTTCTGCTGCCTCACGCCAGATGGATGCTCGCAAAAAGAGGGTTTCACCATCTTTCCATTCACCACTTGCGCGGTCAAAGCTACGCGGAGTTGAAGCAATCGTAAAGTTTGCTACCGCTGCACCGTTAGGAGTGAAACGAAGCTCAGGATCACCAGTAAGATTACCAATCACGGTAATGACGGTATCTCCAGCCATTTGAGGCCTCCATTCATAGAGTTTTTCAAATAACAATTCATTCTGAGAGCAGTTATATCAAGAGTAAAAATAATCTTGTTGATAACCACATCAAAATCATGAATGAATATTATTTAGAAGAGATTTTCTGGTCTTCCGGACGGATAATCTTGGTGCGCATTACAGACTCGTTCAAGCTAAGAACGCGGTCAAGCTCTGCAGCAGTTTCCGGAGTGGAAGTGAAGTTAACGACGGCATAAATACCTTCAGTCTTCTTCTGGATTTCGTATGCCAAGCGACGACGACCCCAAATATCCATGTTGTCGATAGTGCCGTTGTCTTTGGTAACGATTTCGAGGAACTTAGAAAGAGTTGGCTCTACAGCCTTGTCTTCTACCTCGGGATTGAGGATAACCATTAGCTCGTATGCACGCATGATTAAACCCCTCCTTTGGGCTAAACGGCTATGGGATTTCCATAGCAGGAGATGTATAACAGTCAGTGCACCGCCGGAGATTTACCCATAAAGTACACAGACTTCACCTACTCTACAGTAAGAGCAGTATAAAGTGCAGAAATTTACCAATTTCAGCACAAGGTCACATGAATTACACCAATGTCATCTAAAACTGAATCTCAGGTCAATGCATATCGCATGGTTAATAACGGTAGGCTCGAGAATTCAAAATACCCACACGTATTGGCATCGTAAAGAGATCAATAACCATCAAAACACCGAGGAGGAAGAGAAACACCCATCCAATCAGAATAGGAGTCGTCAGCCAGCCAATCCCCAGCAAAAGAAGATACAGAACAAACATCATAGGCTGCCTCAAATACAACTTATGAATACCCCATACCCCAAGGAAAAACCACAATACATACGCAATCAGCAACGATTTTTGCTTCACGATATACACAGTAGAAGGGGCACCTTGATAGGAGTTTCGGCCTCCATGATTCATGTATTCCGGTGTGTAATGTTCTCTATTTGACATCAATATCCCCTTTCTTAGAAAGATCGTCGGGGAAGAACTTCCCTATTAGTACAACCGTTCACGTAGCTGTTTTATTCCTCAGAAACACGATTCGAACGCTACTGACCAGAAGTTCTATGTGGACGAACCATTCCAGATTCATACGCGAAAACAACAACCTGAACACGATCACGAAGATTAAGCTTTGACAAAATCGACCGTACATGTGTTTTAACAGTCGTCTCGGAGAGGAAAAACTGTTGAGCAATCTCAGCGTTAGAAAGCCCCTCAGCAATAGCACCCACCATATCTTTTTCGCGAGCAGTTAAAGAATCAATCAAATACTGGTACCCGTGAATAGCCGCCCGACCTAACGAAGAATCTTCAGCATACTCTTTCACGAGCCGAGCAGTAAGAGTAGGAGTCACCATAGATTCTCCAGCATTGACTGTATGAATAGCAGCAATTAAGTCTTCAGGGCGGATATCTTTGAGCACGAAGGCGCTAGCTCCAGCTCTTAAACCAGAGAAAGCGTATTCGTCGAGGTCAAAAGTTGTCAGAATAATGACTTTTGAATCACTCATACTCGTAATTTTCTGAGTCGCGGTAATACCGTCCATAACGGGCATCCGAATATCCATCAACACAACATCAGGATGGTGCTTTTGCACCATCTCAATCGCTTCTTGCCCGTGCGACGCTTCGCCAACAACCTCAATACCTGCATTTTCAAGAACGAGACGAAACCCCATCCTCAACAATGATTGATCGTCTACTAGCAGCACACGCAAAGGACTATTTTGTTGCTCTTGCATTATTTTCTACCTCGGATGTTTTGGAACGGTCTTTAGTTTGACTCGTTGATTCCCACAATAAATGAGCACGAACAGTCCAGCCTCCACGGTCATTCGCTCCAGCACGAAGCGATCCATGATAAGCAGCAACCCTCTCTTGAATACCAATAAGGCCCTTGCCGCTTCCAACGCTATTTTGTCTGCGAGAGATACCTCTACGTTCTATTCCACTTGTTCCATCATTGGCAATAATTACCACAATATTGGGCAGATTAACCTTAATGAGGACCTCAATAATATGTGCGTCTTGGGCATACCTTAAAGCGTTAGTCAAAGACTCTTGAATAATACGATAAAGCGTCATATGCAGCTGACTATCTTCAGGCAATTTTTGACCTTGCTGAGAAAAAGAAACAGGAAGACCCGTCGAACCAAAAGAATCGACTAGCGCTTTGAGATTATCGATGCCCAGAGTCTTATTTCTTTCTACTGGCGATAAAAGCTGTTGTGGGGACTCATCACGGAGAACTCCTAGCGTCTCTCGCATGTCAGCAAGCGCACTGCGTCCCGTATCAGACAGCTCTTTGAGAACATGTGACGTACGTTGAGGGTCTTTAGCGCTAATGGCTTGAGCACCATCCGCTAAAGCAATCATAACCGTCAAAGAATGAGCTACAACATCGTGCATCTCTCGTGCGATACGATGACGCTCCTCGATGGCAGCTAATTTCTGTGTCTTATCGAAGCTGCGAATAATTTCTTGGTCAAAGAGTCGATTCTTATGTACTTGTCGAGCGACAAGAAATACGACGAGGTTCATCAAAAGAGACGAAAGCGTCAGGAAGCCAAGAACTGAATAACTGATGATGACATATCGCGAGTCGTAGCTTCCATCGGAAGGTCCGCCTCTACTAATCCCAGCATATATGTATGGGTAATAGATAAAACCTAAGACGACGAGAAAGATACTAGTGGCAATAAAAATAGGAAGGGATTTTTTAAAAGGGTATTTAACTACTGCAGAATAAAGAAATATATAGAAGGTAATTCCAGTTGGAGATGTAAAAATTGTCTGAAGAATTTGCAGTTGCAAAAAATCTATACATATTGATAGGCATATCAATAGTACGGGAAATTTTTCCCTCCAAAATATTCCTGCAGCAAAGAAGAATGCTACACAAAAATAAATAGTAACATTTTTATCGTGGTCAAATATCTCTGAATCTGAGGAGAATAAGAGTTCTAGAAAAACAAAAAGTAAATTATTGACAGCCCAGAAGAGATTAACCCAAAAAGTATTTTCGTGAATCCAACGACGAATAATTCCACGGCGTTGCAGCACTAGACGCCGTCCTTCAGTAGCGACGGCGTCTAGTGATTCCGATGAACCTCGATGATTCATGAGTTTTTAGCTCTTAGCTATCGGTAAAACGGAATCGCAGATAGCCGAAGAAGGCAGGAACAGCTCCCCATAGAGCAAGGATAGAGGCTGCCATCGTATAGCTAATTTTCGCGTCGTCTGCTTTACCATAAGAAATCAATTCACTGCCTACTGGAAGTGGAAGATAGTTCGTGAAATCTTTAGCCCAGTCCCATGGAAGGAACAATAAGAAAACAATGTACGTTACCAAAATGGTGATAACAGACAGGATAATACCGCCAGCATTGTTACGCAGCAAGGAGCCAAAACCAAGGCCCATCCACGATACAAACATGCAGTAGAGACCAACTGCTACCCAGTTCAAAAGAACCCCTGAATTTAGTTGAGGAGATAGCTCTGGGATAATGGTCAAAGAGCCAATACCGAAGGAAATGGCGGCACAGATAAAGCCCCAGAAGAATCCGATAAAGCTCACAACAATGAACTTTGCTATGTACAAAGCAGAACGGCGAGGAACAATCGTTAGCGATGTATAGATTGAACGGGTGGAGTATTCGGATCCAATAAAAATCACCGCCCACGATGCGAAAAGCATGCTAGTGAAGGACATACCCGCTCCACCAATGCCTTGAGCAGAGTTGCGAAGCATATCAAGAGATGCCCCAAGGGTTTCGCTGTAGTTGATAGACAATGCCCCGATGAAGCCAAAGCCTGCCATCATTGCTAATACGGCAATGCCCATAACGAGGTGAGAGATGACAGTTCTAAATTTTAGAAATTCAGAGCGAACAATGCCACTAAAACGTAAACGTTGATCAGATGATGCGTGAAGTGCTGTATGCTGGCTCATTATTTTGTCTCCTTTGTAGAACCTTTTGACCAAGGTGCATCCGATGGGGAGTTTGTTTCAAACATCGTTGCTTTTGTTGCTTGAGGAATAGATTGAGAAACTTCACCAGAAGATAACGTTTCTTCAGCCTGAGAAGCTTCTATTCCGTGAGAAGAATATTCAACGGAGTCTTTAGTGAGTTCCATATAAACATCTTCTAAGGTGCTAATTTGAGGTGTTAATTCATACAGAAGAACACCGTGTTCTTGAGCAATCTGAGCAACTTCGCGGGAGCTAACACCAGAGACCATGAGGCCATCTATTTCGTGTGCCTTAGTAACGAGTTGACGTTCACGCAAGAGTGTATCGAACTGTTCACGATGATCGGTTCGCACCAAAACGGGGTTGTCAGCAGAACGGGCAAGAAAATCTTTAATAGAAGAATGAGCCAGAATCTTACCGCGACCGATAACGATAAGCTCATCAGCAGTCTGAGACATCTCGCTCATTAGATGTGAAGAAATGAGGACACAACGTCCCTCAGACGCAAGATGTCGAGCAAGGTTGCGAACCCAAATAACACCTTCGGGGTCAAGACCGTTAACAGGCTCATCAAAAATGAGGTTATGAGGATCCCCCAAGAGAGCAACAGCGATACCTAGACGCTGCCCCATACCGAGGGAGAAACCGCGAACTTTTTTATGAGCTACAGCGCCAAGACCTGTGAGTTCAATGACTTCATTGACTCGTTTTTTTGAGATTCCATGGGTCAAAGCAAGCGAGCGCAGATGTTGGATAGCTGAGCGTCCCGGATGCATTGCTTTAGCGTCTAAAAGAGCACCAACGGATAGCATCGGTGAGCTGAGTGTTTTATAAGTTTTTCCTTCGACAAGAGCTTTGCCAGAGGTTGGTTTTTCTAAACCAACGATCATGCGCATTGTGGTTGATTTTCCGGCGCCGTTAGGGCCAAGGAATCCTGTAACTTTCCCATCAGGAACATTAAAACTGATGTTATCTACGGCTGTTTTTGAGCCGTAGCGCTTCGTAAGCTGGTGAACTTCTAACATAAAGATCGCTCCTTATCCTGAGCGTAGGGTATGAGGTGGTTTATGTTCTTCATTCTACGAAGTTCACCATAAGAGCACCTCATCCCTAAGGATGAACCTTGAATTTTCCTTTAAAGATGCGTAAGAGTCGGTGATAAAAATATCTAGTTAACAACATATCCCCTAGTGGTTTACATATTCCATATGAGGAATATGTAAACCACTAGGGGGGTAGAGGTGACCTTATTGCTCTAGAATACCTTCTTCTTTAGCCCACGATAATAAACGTTCACGAGCATCTTCTTCAGATAAGACACCTTCATCCAAACGCACATTAAGCAAGAACTTATAAGCCCGACCCACAACAGGACCAGGAGAAATACCCAGAATCTGCATAATCTGTTCACCGTCTAGATCTGGACGAATAGCATCCAACTCCTCTTGCTCAGCGAGAGCCGTGATACGACGTTCTAAATCATCATAGGCACGGGAAATACGCTGAGCCTTACGCTTATTACGCGTTGTCACATCAGCACGCGTCAAACGGTGCAACCGCTCCAGATATGCCCCTGCATCACGCACATAACGGCGCACAGCAGAATCACTCCACCCAGCATCACCATAACCGTAGAAACGCATATGGAGCTCTACCAAACGAGCAACAGCTTTGGTTGTGTCATTATCAAAACGCAAAGCACGCATACGCTTTTTAACCAACTTCGCGCCAACAACATCATGATGCAAGAAACTTACAGAACCATTCTTCTCAAACTTGCGAGTAGCAGGCTTGCCAATATCGTGCATCAATGCCGCAAAACGAAGAATGAAATCGGGAGAAGGTACTGCCCCCTGCTGGTCAGTTTCTTGAGCGGCTGCCTGTTCAAGAACCGTCAGAGAATGTTGATACACATCTTTATGACGATGGTGCTCATCAATTTCTAATTTAAGCGCCGGTATCTCAGGCAAAACATAATTCGCAAGACCAGAATCAACAAGAAGATCGATGCCACGACGAGGAGCAGCTGCTGTGATGAGTTTAATGAGCTCATCACGTACACGCTCAGCAGAAATCATGTCAATACGTTGAGCCATCTTCGTCATAGCATCAAAGACTTCAGGAGCCACATCAATATCAAAACGCGCAGCGAATCGAGCAGCTCTCATCATTCTCAGAGGATCGTCTAAGAAAGAATCTTCAGCTCGTCCAGGAGTTCGAATGACACCAGCACGTAAGTCTCTAAAACCCCCGTAAGGATCCACAAGCTCTAAAGAGGGTAGACGCAACGCCATGGAGTTGATTGTAAAGTCACGCCGAAAAAGATCGTCTTCTAGAGAATCACCAAAAGAAACAACAGGTTTACGCGAATCGTGACGATAAATTTCTGCCCGATAGGTAGTAATTTCGACAGTTTCATCGCCCTTTCTTAAACCAATAGTTCCGTATTCTTTACCAATTTCCCACGTCGTATCAGCCCAGTCATCAACAATTTCTAGAATTTGATCGGGGGTAGCGTTGGTTGTGAAGTCTAAATCTGTTGCTTTTTGAGCAAGGAAAAGATCTCGAACAGGACCACCCACCAGAGAAAGTTCATACCCAGACCGTACGAAAAGCTCGCCAAGGGATAGAGCGATGGGGTCAATAATAGAAGAGTCAAAAAGATGCGCCATAGTCATACCATCGTGCCAGATAAATGACCGTTATACCCGTATCCCACACAATAATCAGGCATAGACTCATTTCATCGGTTAAGGTAGAGACATGACTTTTCCTATACCTCGGGCTCCCAAGAAGCGGGCAATAACCCCTATTTCTCTCTTGCCGACGGTAGAAGAAGTCTCTGCAGGAGGGGTTATCGTCGACCTTGACAAGCCTAATTTTCCGGTAGCTATTATTGCCAGAATGAACCGCGGAGGGCGTTTAGAGTGGTGTTTACCGAAGGGACACCCTGAAGGATCAGAAAATAACGCTCAAGCGGCAACACGCGAAATCGAAGAAGAAACAGGAATTTCTGGACAAGTTCTTTCTCCTTTAGGAAGCATTGACTACTGGTTCACTGTCGGCGGACGAAGAGTACATAAAACAGTTCATCATTACCTTTTAGCTGCCACGGGAGGATATCTCACCACAGAAAAAGATCCAGATCATGAGGCAATTGCCGTCGATTGGGTTAACATTGACGATTTAGGGCGTAAACTCTCATTTTCGAACGAACGACGAATTGCTGAGATTGCGCGCGAATACATTATTCACCAGCTCTCCTCGTGAGAAGCTCTCTCAGCAAAGATTAAGGGCACAACGTGGCACGTACAGGTGCAGTATCTAGCGCAATTATGGCATCGGGGACGATGGTTTCCCGTATTCTTGGGTTCGTTAAAACCATTCTCATTACCGTTGCTATCGGCACCGGAACCGCAATGGGAACTATTTTTGAAACGGCAAACACCCTACCTAACTTGATTTATGTTCTTGTTGCCGGAGGTATTTTTAACGCCGTCCTTGTCCCACAAATTATTAAAGCAGCAAAACACGATGACGGCGGCTCAGACTTTATTTCACGGTTAGTTACCCTAGCGACTGTTGGTATCGCCGCTGTAACCGTCGTTGTCGTAGCTTGTTCTGTGCCTATTATCTCCATCATGGGACGAACTTGGACGGAAGAACAACGCACCTTAGGGCTGATTTTTGCGTTGTGGTGTCTTCCGCAAATTTTCTTCTATGGTTTCTATACCATCATCGGACAAGTTCTAAACGCTCGGGGTGCTTTCGGCTGGTTTATGTGGTCTCCAGTAATCAACAATGTGGTAGCGATTATTGCCCTTATCCTCTTTATCAATGTTTTTGGTCAACAAACTAACACTGTTCCGCCGTTACACACTGTGAACACGTGGAGCACTGCTCAGACGGTCGTTCTTGCAGGATCAGCAACGTTAGGTGTTGTAACTCAAGCGTTAGTGCTTCTTATTCCTCTGCGTCGTATTGGTATTCGTATTCGCCCAAAGTTTGGGTGGAGGGGGATTGGTCTTGGCGCGTCCGTTAAATTAGCAGTGTGGACATTAGCTACTGGAATTGTTTCTAACCTTTCATTCTTTTATCTCATACAAATTGCTTCAAATGTTATTTCACAAGATGGAAAAATTGTTCCTGGGATTCAGGCGCTCAATTACTCGTCTATGCTGTATTCATTACCTCATGGTGTTATTGGACTTTCTATTGCAACATACCTTTTCAATAAAATGTCCCATGCATCACAAGAGAATAATCATCAAAATGTAGTACATGCTTTATCTTCTGGTCTAAGAGTTTCTTCTATTGCAACTATTTTCTTATCTGTAGCTCTTATTGTTTTTTCAGGACCGGTAGGAGTATTATTTGGTAACGGAAATAATACTTCTGCTGCCCTCATTGCTCAAACAATTTGCATTATTGCTTTAGGCGGACCTTTCCTCACTATTTCTTTTATGATGGGAAGAGTTCTCTACGCAAGAGAAGACGCAAAAACTCCATTTATTATTCAGCTCATCTCTGCAGTAGTTATCGTTGGGATGGGATTCTTCGCGTCCCAACTTAACCCGCACTATATTGTCTTTGGTTTAGCAGCAGCCTATGCCTTACAGAATGTTCTTTCTGTGGCCCTAAGCCATATTTTCCTCAAAAGGTATCTTGGGGACTACGACGGGATTAATATTCTTTCGACTCATGCTCGCGTTGGCCTTGCATCCTTCGTTGCCGGTATTTTCGGTTCACTAGTTCTCTGGATACTTGGCGGCTATTCATTTGATGGGTTTGCATGGTCAGGAACAACTCCGGCTCTCATCACAATTGCTGTAGGCGGAACTATTATGTCTTTGGCCTATTACATCGCTTTGCAAATCTTTAAAGTACAAGAGCTCGATGCTCTTATCTCCCCCATTGCGCGAAAACTTATGCCACAACGTCACCAATCTCGACACAAAATATAGATTTATTTTCAACAGACAGAACCCAACACGTCGTTATAACGGGTAAGATTCAGAAGAGAATCACCGTCTTAAATATTTAGAGCCTTGGAGGGCTACCTTGTCTCATTCACATTCCTCCCATCCCATTGCTATCAACACTGTTCTAGGTGAGCGTTATCGTGTCACCGCTGCTATTACGCAAACAGAACACGGCGACGCAGTTTTGGAAGGTAAAGACCAGGTTCTGAATAGACGCGTGTCGATTGTCGTAGCTTCCCCTACTCATAATGATCGTTTGATTGCTAATGCGCGCCTTGTTGCCACGACATCGCGCTCCCCCATTCAGGTGCTTGATTTGGGCAATAGCGAAGGACGAACGTATCTTGTCACTTCCTATTCACGCCCCGAAGCGCTTTTAGAGAATCTTTTGGCAGATTCATCGGCAGTAGCAGCTTCCTCCGAAACGCAAGAAGCTCTTGGTCAGGAAATTTTTGGGGATGAGGTAGCAACGGGAAAGACTCCTTATGCTGAGGTATCAGAACCAACACCAGAAGATACCTCAATTTCTGCGGTACGAACTGTTGAGGATCACGAGACTTTAGCTCCATCTACCGTCGAAGATTCCTCTTATGACGAAGAATATGATGAATACGATTATCCTGATGAACCAGAATTTGATGATGAAGATGATCAGCGTTCTGGTGGAGTATGGATTGTAGCTATTGCGGCTATTATTCTTCTTGTTTTGGGCGTAGCTATTGTTTTTTCTTCCATCAATGGCATGGTTTCGAAGAAAAGTGAGAATGAAAACGTAGCTGCCGCTAGTACTTCTGCTACGGCCAAGCCTTCACAGAATAAGTCCTCAGAGCCTTCAGAAACACCTTCTCCAAGCGTTTCTCATGTTCCGCCAAAGATTATAAGCGCATCTCGTCTTGTGCCGTCTTCTCCAGATTTTATGGCAGATCAGGATGCGACTCTCCCCCAAATGCTCGATGGTAACCCAGCAAGTACATGGATTAGCTACGGTTTCGCAACTCCTAATTTTGGTGGCGCGACCGATTCCTTCGCTTTGGTATTCCAACTTCAAGAACGTACCGTTGTTTCTGAACTTACGATTGAACAGATTAATGGCTCAGGTGGCGCATTTACGGTATATACCAACAATACGCCTTCTTTGGATGGTGCAACGGAAGTTGGTTCAGGCTCTTTCAATGCGCCAAAAGTCAACGTCAAACTTGACCAGAAGAAGCAGGGTGAAGGCATTCAGTATGTTCTAGTGAAGTTCACAGAAGCTCCTCTATTGGGTCAGCCTATTGCTGGTTATAACTATGGTGTGCGCATTGCTGAAGTAACAGCCCGATAAAGTTCTTTGACGCGTTTTCTCGACTGCCGCCTGATGTATTCTTTTTCTACCTCAGGCGGCAGTTGTTCACATAGGCTCAAGAGTTTGGAATAATCAGAGCTACATCATGGTTCTATTTGATGAACACTATTTCTATGAAAGAAGGATACTTTGCCAAACGAGTCTTTGGGCGGTCTTTTCTCTGCTCCTACTGGCGTCAAAGTGGACACTGCAGCCGTAGAGGCTGCACCCACTGCAGAGGCTGGGGACAGTCAGATTCATGACGTCATCATTGTTGGTTCTGGCCCGGCAGGGTACACTGCAGCGATTTATGCTGCTCGAGCTAATTTACGTCCTCTTCTTTTTGCGTCCTCTGTTTCCCCTGGTGGCGATTTGATGACAACAACTGAAGTAGAGAATTTCCCTGGTTTCGTTGACGGTATTCAGGGCCCTGAATTGATGACAACTATTGGGGCGCAAGCTGAACGTTTTGGTACTGATATCCGTTACAAAGATGTTGAGTCGCTTGAGCTTGAGGGCGAGGTCAAGAAAGTCATCCTCAGTGATGGATCTACTTTTTTGACCAGGACTGTCATTATTTCAACAGGTTCTGAATATCGTAAGTTGGATGTTGATGGTGAGCAGCGACTTTCTGGTCATGGCGTTTCGTGGTGTGCCACTTGTGATGGTTTTTTCTTCAAAGGTAAGACTCTTGCGGTGATAGGTGGAGGAGATTCCGCCGTTGAGGAAGCTCTCTACCTAACAAATCATGCGGCAAAAGTATATTTGGTTCATCGTCGTGATACGTTGCGAGCATCAGAGATTATGCAAAAGCGCGCTTTTGACAATCCTAAAATTGAAATGGTTTGGGATTCTGCTGTTCAGTCAATCAATGGGGAGGATAAAGTTTCTTCTATAACGTTGACTAACACTAAGACTTCAGAAGAATCTGAGCTCGTAGTAGATGGGGTATTCGTTGCTATTGGCTCTGATCCACGCACAGCCCTCGTTCGCGACATATTAGAACTGACTGAGGCTGGAACTATTGCCGTTGATGGGCGTTCTTCACGTACCTCAATCCCTGGTGTTTTCGCTGCTGGAGATGTGATTGATTCGACGTATCGCCAGGCGATTACAGCTGCAGGTTCTGGCTGTGTTGCGGCGCTAGATGCCCAGCATTATCTTGAATCTCTTTCTTAGATAGAGATAGTTTTCATCCACCACTATATGAAGGAAATAATTATGGCTAATCAAGTAACTGATGCAACTTTTGCTGACGAGGTTCTTCGCTCTGAGAAACCTGTCATTGTTGATTTTTGGGCGGAATGGTGCGGTCCTTGTCGTATGCTTGGACCTGTTATCGATGAAATTGCTGAAGAATATTCCGAACAGGTTAAAGTTCTCAAGCTTGATGTAGAAAATAATCCTGAAACAGCAATGAAATATGGCATCACGTCTATTCCAGCAGTTTATGTTTTCAAAGATGGTGAAGTCGCTCATCAAAGTGTTGGAGCAAAGCCTAAGGCAGCTCTTCTGAAAGAGTTTGCTCCTTTCCTTGGCCTCTAACACCTAAAGGCTCTCATTAGGGTGTTGGTTGTGTTTCACGTGAAACACAACCAACACCCTATTTTTTTATTGAGAGTTCGCTCGTGCTAAAGCCTTCGCAACGTCGTTGAGTAGTTGAGGGACATCATCTTTATCCATAATAATTTCCATAAACACCATGCGATCACGAGTTTTATTAGTAATACGGCAAGCATCTAATAATTCTTGGGCAGTTCGGACTTTAAATAAGAGGACGTCATCTTCACCTGCACCAAATGCAGCAGGTATAAGATCCCATTGATAACGGTGAATATCGTTATAAGGCTGTTGAGGCCCATGAATAGCTCGTTCAACGGTGTATCCGTCATTATTAATAAGAATAATGACCGGATTAATTTTCTCACGCAGCATTGTTCCAATTTCTTGGATAGTTAGCTGCGCTGACCCGTCTCCAATAAGTAGAACACCTCGTGACGACCTATCTGCTATTGACGCTCCGAGCATCGCTGGCAAGCTATATCCGATAGACCCCCACAGTGGTTGCCCAATAAACATTGAGGATTCTGGAAATTTCCTATTCGCCATCCCGAAGAAAGAAGTTCCTTGGTCAGCAACAACAATATTTCCAGGAGTCAACTCTCCAGAAAGCAAATCCCACAAGGTATCTTGCGTCAAAGAAGCGTTCATATCAATCTTTTGAGTTTGTTCTTTGACTTCTTTTTGGAGAGGGTATGGCTTGGCATCATATTCTCGAGCAACCTCTACAACAATCTCTAAGGCTGTTTTAATGGTCAATGGAGTGAAAACTTCATGCCCGATGCGTGAAGATTGCGGACGAATATGAACCGTATTCTCGGGAAGTTTCTGAGAGAATCCCGCAGTAGTAGAATCAGTAAATTCCACACCAGCACTAATAAGAACCTCTGCATTCTCAATAGCGTCTTTAGTTCGCTCATCAGAGACCACCCCTGCATATACTCCCGCAAATTGAGAGTCACTCTCGTCGACAAGAGTTTTGCCCCACATTAATGTAGCGTGAGGGAATCCCGTTTCTTTGAGGAGTGTCTTAAGCTGTTCACGTGCTCCCATACGATGCACCAATAAATCAGCGAGAACACTCACTTCTTTCCCGGCAAGAACCTCACTCAAAGCCTTTCTAAAGGCTTTTTGAGCACCTTCAGAGGATAGTGCAACATCAGTTTGAAGAGGCTCTCGAGGCGGTGTAGTCTCCACTCTTGCAACATCGGTCGACAACAAGAGGTAACCTGGTCGACGACGGATTACTACTTCACGAATCACGCGATCAATTTCAGCCGTTGCTGTAGCATGGTCAAGGTCTGCTACGGCACAGGAAACTTCCCGCGCCATTCTCATAAAATGTGAGAAATCACCATCGCCTAACGTGTGATGCATTTTCAGATGGTTTGCTTGATTTTCTTTACTTGGAGCACCAACAATATGCACGACAGGAACATGCTCAGCATAAGAGCCAGCTAAAGCATTGATCGCAGAGAGTTCTCCGACCCCATAGGTGGTAACAAGGGCACCTAGTCCACGAACCCGAGAATAACCGTCAGCACTATAACCAGCATTAAGTTCGTTTGCGCTACCAACCCAAGATATATTTTTATGTTCTACGATGTGATCTAGAAATTGAAGATTAAAGTCTCCGGGGACTCCAAATATTTCAGTAATCCCCTGCTCTGCAAGCCTGTCCAACAGGTAATCACTCACTGTATAACTCATATAGTCCTCATCTCTTTTTTATCAATGCAATAAAAAATATTGCAAAATATTCTTAGCTGTTTTCAGAATCACACAAAGGAGGAAAAGTTGCAAGACAGGTGAAACACAAAAGGGAAATTTTCCAGCATCTTACTAGTGCGACTCCCTCTTGTTCCACGTGAAACCCTCCTTAAAAGAGGTATTCATGCAGTATATTTAACCGCAAAAGGTTTATATCCTTCATAAAATCTCGTTTCACGTGAAACATTTCATTAGAAGACAGCAAGAAAACCTTACACTTAAAATAAATAATGCGTGAAATAAATATATTTATTTCACGCATTATTAATAAATATAATTATCTATTTTTTATCTATATTTGGATCGAGAACAGAAATAATTCTATTAAGGTCTTCCACAGAAGCAAATTCAATAGTCATTTTTCCTTTACGGGCACCTAATTGAATTTTAACATTTGTATCAAGCCTATCAGCGAATGCGTCTGCAATATAATCCAAGCGTTCATGATGCTTTTGAGGTCGAATTGTTTTAGGTTCTTTTTTAGGCTGTTCCGAAAAATGTGATACTAGTTCTTCTACAGCGCGAACAGACAAACCTTCATTAACAATTTTTTGGGCAACCTTTTCCATTTCAGCATGAGTTTTCAACGACAATAACGCCCGAGCATGCCCCGAAGACAATACACCAACAGCGACTCGGCGCTGCACGAGAGCAGGAAGCTTTAGAAGGCGAATAGTATTCGCAATCAACGAGCGAGAACGCCCAATTTTTTGGGCTAATTGTTCTTGAGTAGTTCCAAACTCCTCAAGAAGTTGCTGATACGCTGCAGCTTCTTCAATAGGATTAAGCTGGCTACGATGAAGGTTTTCTAATAATGCATCACGTAGCAAATCAACATCATGAGTTTCTCGAACAATAGCAGGAATCGTATCGAGACCAGCTCGTTGCGTTGCGCGCCAACGACGCTCCCCCATGACTAATTCGTATTTTTCCTGACCATTTTCACGGCTTTTTCTTACCACAATAGGTTGTAAAACACCTATTTCTTTAACAGAATGAACAAGTTCTTCCATATCTTGCTCATTGAATTCAGTACGAGGCTGTTTTCTATTGGGGTGAATATCGTGAACATTAAGAATGGTAAATTGAGCGCCGGGAACAGGGATTAGCCCACTGTCAGACTGACTTTCTCCGCCAAAGAAGAAATCGACAGGTCGCCTATTAGAAGTTGAACCACGAAGAGCTGCTCCCATGTCTGCACGTTTTTTCTTCGAATCCTTCTGCTGGGTTTGAGATGTTCCACGTGAAACATTCTTTGAGTCACCATTGTGTTGAGGAGCATTTTGAGATAAGCGATCTGCAGTTTGAGATATGTGAACGTTCTTCTCTGTATAGTTCTCAGTAGGAATGAGAGCGCCAATGCCTCGACCTAGCCCACGCTTCTTTTCTGCCATAGTAAGATTCTCCTCTTATTCAGTAGACCGTCTAAGTCTAACTGTTTCACAAGAAACATAGGGAGAAAGATGCGATGTTTCACGTGAAACTCTTAAATTGTACGCTCTTTTAAAAAGTTGTTATTCATGAATAAAAAGCAGTTGCTTCCTTTTTTTCACATAAAACAACCTATTTAGATTTATAATAATTATTTTCTTTTTGCTATTTCTATAGCAGCTTCTATATAAGCTCTAGAACCAGTCGATGAGACATCATAACTAATTACAGTCTGCTGATAGCTTGGCGCTTCTGAGATACGAACAGAACGGGGAATAACAGCATCAAGAACTTCATTCGGGAAGTGAACTCTTACTTCATCAGCTACCTGAGAAGCTAGATTTGTTCTTCCGTCATACATTGTCAAAAGAATAGTGCTCAACACAAGATCAGCATTAAGATGTTTCTGAATCATCTGGATGTTTTTGAGTAGTTGACTCAACCCTTCCAACGCGTAGTATTCACATTGAATAGGGATAAGAACTTCTTGAGCCGCAACAAAAGCATTAACGGTCAGCAGACCAAGGCTTGGTGGGCAGTCAATAAAAATATAATCAAGGCGTTCTAGCCCTTTATCTTGACGCCATTGCTCATATTCTTGAATTGCTCCTCGCAGTCGGTTTTCACGAGCAACCATTGAGACAAGTTCAATCTCAGCTCCAGCAAGATTAATATTTGCAGGCGCACACCAAAGCTTTTCGACGTCTGGACACGGTTCAATAACATCAGATAAAGGAACTTCGTCAATGAGTACGTCGTAGACGCTAGGCACATCGCTTCCGTGTTGAATACCTAAAGCTGTTGACGCGTTGCCTTGAGGGTCGCTATCAATGACAAGAACGTTCATTCCTTTAGTGGCAAGAGCGGCCGCTAAGTTGACCGCGGTGCTTGTTTTCCCGACGCCGCCTTTTTGATTCGAGATAGCAAATACGCGGGTTTTTTCTGGTCGATTCAAAACGATTTGTTCCAGTTCCTTAAGTTTCTTTTTCTCACTTAAAACCTCTGCAGAAACCATGCTATCGAGCCCTTTGCTCCGCACCTGTTTCTCTATTTTCTGACGCGTTTCACGTGAAACATAACCGCGATCCAGCCGAGGAGTGCCTGCACTTTCTGGTGGATCCGGCGGCATTCCAAAATCAGGAACATTAATTGCTATTTTTTGGTTCATGAGGTTCCAGTCAATCCTAACTTTCTCCCCTCAAGAGCAATATAGAAAATTCGGCACTACGACATGAGGGTGCTACTTAGATTACCTGTTTATCAGTGACATATCGACAATATTTACAAATAAAAACCTTAAAAGGTTGTTCTTAAAGATAAACTCCCAAATATTAAAAATCGCACAGGCAAGATTCACCCCATCACATACCAGGCACAACAAACTTAACAAATATAAAAAACGGTGGTATCAATACCTTGCAGTATTGATACCACCAAAAAGTAGAATCGATTTACAGATAAAAGCTTCTAAAGAGAAACTCTCACAATAGTCGTCGGTTCATCAAGAAGCCCTTCACCAGCACTAAGCACCTCTACAGTACGAGCACCATATTTATTGAGCTTCTTTTGCGCCTTAGCAATTTCTTCTCCAGCAGAACGTCCTTTAATCGCAAGCAACTCACCAGTACCACGAAGAATGGGAAGAGTAATATCAACAAGTCCCACCAACGCCGATACAGCACGAGCCGTCACATATTCAACGTCTACCATGCCGATAGCTTGCTCGGCACGAGAACGCAAAATTGTCACGTTCCCCAGTCCCAAATCTTCAACAACTTCATCAAGCCATATCACACGACGCTCCAGAGGCTCTATCAGCGTAATATCGAGGTCTGGACGAGCAATAGCCAAACAAAGCCCTGGAAGGCCGGCACCGGAACCCACGTCAGCGATTGAAGCGTCTTTCTTGATATATTCCTGCACCACAGCGCAGTTCAACACGTGACGCCCCCACAAACGAGGAACTTCTCGAGGCCCGATAAGACCTCTCTCAATACCACTAGTGGCAAGATGCTCAACATAGCGTTGAGCGAGCGAAAGCCTCTGACCAAAAATCTTTTCTGCAGCGATTCTTTCAACGCCGGTTAGCTCCGGAAGAATATCCTGAGTCATTTATGCCTCCGGAACAGAGATAACAATGTGACGCCCTGCCCCTTCTCCTTCAGACTCTGAATAAAGACCATTTTCAGCGACAAGATCATGAACAAGTTTGCGTTCATAAGCACTCAAAGGCTCCAAGTGGTAGTCTTCTCCAGTTTCTTTGACCTGCGCAATAGCTTCTAGTGCCATAGAAGTAGCTCGTTTAATACGTTTTGCGCGATATTCACCGATATCAAGAACCAAACGGGAATGATTTCCCGTAGCAGCAAGCACCGATAAACGCACTAGTTCTTGCAAAGCAGCAAGAGTATTTCCTCGTTTACCGATAAGAGCTTTAAGCTGTTCGTTCTCACCATCTTCACTAATAACAGAAAGATATGTGCGGTTATTACGAATCTCAATGTCGATATCTCCATCAATATCAGCGATATCAAGGAGTTCCTCAAGATAGTCTGCGGCAATGTCGCCTTCATCTTCGAGGTATTTGAGCTGATCTTTTTCCTCGCAGTTTTCGTGTTCTTCAGACATAGGTGTTTCTTCCACAAGATGCTCCATCAAACTAATTCTTCTTTTTCTGTTGTTGACGCTGACGTTTTTTGCTGACAGGCTGTTGGCGTTGCCCTTGAGCTGCACGTTCACGTGCTTTTTGCAATTCTTCTTCGTATTGTTCTTTAGTCTTACCGACCGGTGGCAGACCTTTTTCTGCGCGACGAGCGTTGAGTTCTCGTTCTGCCTGAGAACCGGGCGTTGGGTTATTACGAATAACCCACCATTGCTGCCCTACAGACCAGATATTTGAGACAGTCCAATACACAAGAACACCGATAGGGAAGTTAATACCAGAAATCAAGAAGATAACAGGGAAGATATAAATCATCATCTGCTGTTGGCGATACATGGGTGACTCTTTAGCCGCATCAGACACGTTTTTAGCGCCCAGCTGTTTCTGGGATACAAACATGGATACAGACATCAAGACGACGAGAGCGCCAGCGGCAATAATCGTGCTTGCGTGGTTTCCGTTCCCGGGGTTCAACATTGTGGAAAAGAGCGGAACTTGTCCAAAAATATACGAATCATTGAACTGTTTGACTAGGTCACTAGAAAGCATCAAAATGCCTTCATGTTTTTCCGCCGCGTGAGGAATCCCTCTTAGTACTTGGTAGAGCCCAAAGAAAATTGGCATTTGAGCCAGAATAGGGAAACAAGATGAAAGCGGATTAGCTCCGCGTTCTTTATACAGAGCCATTTGTTCTTGCGCCATAGCTTGACGTGAGAGCTGGTCTGTTTTACCTTGATATTTTTTCTTCAGTTTTGTGAGTTCTGGCTGAAGTTCTTGCATCCCTCGCATAGATTTAATCTGTTTAAGGAACAGAGGAATAGTCAGAGTACGCATCACGAGCGTTAGCCCGACAATAGCAAGTACCCAGGTCAGACCCGAGGTAGGGTCTAACCCGATTGTAGTGAAGAGTGAATGGAATACCCAGAGAATAAAGGAAACAATCCATTTAAAGGGCCAGAGAATGGCGTCAAACATCGAGTTCTCCTTGGCTCGTTGAGCCTATTAGTTTGGTCTGTTGCATGATGGTTTATAGATAGTCTTGAGGGTGGTTCAAGAGAATAATTTTAGGTTCTTTTCCGGCAGGAAATTTTTGTTTTCCTGCCGGCACTTCATCAAGTCCACCAGCCGCCCAAGGATGACAACGCAGAAGCCTGCGGACAGTAAGCGACAGCCCCTTAGTTGCCCCGTGTCGAAGGCATGATTCTAAGGCGTAGGCTGAACAACTTGGATAGTATTTACAAACGTTTCCATAAAGTGGTGAAACGACTGCTCGATAAACTTTTAATACCGCGATAAGAAAATTCTGTGGCAACGTCCATAGAGCATGTTGTATGGATTGCGGTCGAACAAATTCATGCGGCGCTTGTTCTAAAAGGTCTGATCTTTGTCCGTGAGAAGAGTGCGTCATCATGGATTTTCAGCATTCCTCTCGGCGGGATAGTGAGGCAGTTTCAGGGCTTTTCGCTACTGCTTGCAGACATTGTTGTGATGCTATTTTAGCAAGGATGCTAGTTAGAGCACTTTCATAATCTTGTGCTAGTTGCTCCCATGTGGCATGAGAGGATGCCGGAAGAGCGCGAATAACTAGTTGGTATCCCTGCGGAAGTTCTTTGAGCGTAGGTGCTGTGAGTGCGCGCAGTCTTCTTTTGACGAGGTTTCGGGTAACAGCATTCCCAACAGTTTTAGAGACAATAAATCCGATAATAGTAGGAGATTGCCCATAGGAAGTTGCATATAGAACTAAGTTCCGGCGCCCAGAACGGACACCGGAACGTGTAGTTTCTGTGAATTGGACTTTTGTCCGCATCCGGTGCTGTTGAGCCAGCACATGTTCTCCTTTCGGTTTCGACTCCTAGGATTCCCCCAGAGGTCGAGGAGGGAAGGAGTTTAATTTATGCCGAAAGAGCGGTGCGACCCTTGCTGCGACGGTTTGCCAAGATGGCACGACCTGCACGGGTGCGCATGCGAAGACGGAAACCGTGCTTCTTGGCACGACGGCGGTTATTCGGCTGAAAAGTCCGCTTGCTCATTTTGTTACTCCAAAGCGTTTGGTAGGGGCGCGCAACCCTTCACCAATTTGTTTAGAAACAGGTTGACGCTTATTTCTGATGATGAGCACACATCCTAAGCGTTTTTTCACACTATTGCCCTGCCTAAACAGAGCGTACGGAGCGTACACATATGACTAAAAAACTCTATGAGGTTAATTGCCTGTGGTCAAGCAAGGCACAGCTAAGTTTTTAATCACAGCATGTGCATAATCTATTATCAACACCTGTGGATTCATTCTTTTTGAGGCACTAAATTTCATGTTTTCCACAGAATGACCGCTCGCAACTCATCAACAGTTACTTTTCTTGTAATTCACGACTTCTTCGATAAACTGTCTCGAAGTGCCCACATGAAATACACTGTGTAAATAACAAGTTTTCCACTCTGTGTATAACAGCTGTGGAAAACTGTGGATTTTGGTTTTTAAGCGCTAAAATTTAATCTCAACATTACCCAATATAAAAGGAGTTCCACCTTGAGCGAGCAATCACATGACACCATGATGCTTCGTTGGGCTCATCTCAAGGAGATGCTTCGAACTAAAGTCAGTCCGCGGTGGATGGGATTCATTTCGCAAGCGCTGCCTCAAGCACATATGGGTTCAGTATTACTTATTGCGGTTCCTAGCGAGTATGCAAGAGAAGTCATTCAACAAAAAATTAATCACGAATTCAAGGTTGCATTAGAAAACGCTTTCGGAGAAGGAACTACCGAAGCTATCGTCATTGATACCAGTCTTGAGGAAGTCTCCTCTGCTGCTTTCGTTCAGCCAAAGAATCCTCAACAAGAGATCTCGTCACCGGCTAAAACCGCTAACATACCCCAAAATAATGATGAGATTCAGGTTGTTGAGTCTGTTCCGACAGTTCAACAGATAGAGACAGAGGGGCGTCTGGCAAGCCCATCCTTTACACAAAGTAATAATTCTGTTCAGGAAGAATCAGTTTCTCTTGTTCAAGATGTTGAGACGCCCAAGCCAAAGCAAAACACCGAAACGTCAACGGCATCGTCTGTGTGGGAAAGCTCTGCCCGCCTCAATGATAAATACACTTTCGACACTTTTGTAATTGGACAGTCTAATCGTTTTGCTCATGCGGCAGCTTTTGCTGTTTCAGAAACTCCAGCATCTGCGTACAACCCCCTCTTTATCTATGGCGATTCGGGGTTAGGGAAAACTCATTTGCTCCACGCAATCGGACATTATGCGAAACGACTTTATCCAGAACTTCGAGTACGTTATGTCAATTCCGAAGAGTTTACGAACGAATTTATTAATTCCATTCGAGATGATGAAGGCTCTTCATTTAAGCAGATTTATCGCAATGTTGATATGTTGCTGATTGATGACATTCAGTTTTTAGCTGGTAAGGAACACACTCAAGAGGAGTTCTTCCATACTTTTAACACTTTGCATAATCATCAGAAGCAAGTGGTTATCACTTCTGATTTGCCTCCTAAAATGCTCACTGGATTCGTAGAACGTATGCGTTCTCGTTTTGAGTGGGGGCTTATTACTGACGTGCAACCACCGGAATTAGAAACTCGCATTGCCATTTTGAGGAAGAAAGCTCAAAATGAATCTATCGAGGTGCCTGATGATGTGATGGAGTATATTGCCTCGAACATCGCGACTAATATTCGTGAGCTAGAAGGTTCTCTTATTCGTGTGGCAGCGTTTGCATCGTTAAATAAGCAACCTATTGATTTGTCAGTGGCAGAACGTGTCCTCAAAGATTTTATTACCAGCGACGGTGCTCAAGAGATTACCGCTTCTCAAATTCTTGTGGCGACTGCGAGCTATTTTGATGTGTCGATTGAAGAATTACAGTCAAAGTCTCGAACACGTACTCTTGTGACAGCGCGCCAGATTGCGATGTATCTGTTGCGGGAGCTGACAGATATGTCTCTTCCCAAAATTGGTCAAGAATTGGGTGGCCGTGACCATACTACGGTCATTCATGCTGACCGAAAAATTAGGAGTTTGATGGCAGAACGACATCAGATTTTCAATCAAGTAAATGAGTTAACCAACAAGATAAAACAAGCTCAAAGGGCTCAGAAGTAGTTCTGACAAGCTTAAATAACAAAAAATCTGGACTGTGGATAACTTGTGTGACTTAAGGTCTTAAAATGTGGACGTTAAGTGCATAGTTATACGTTTTAAGTGGATTGCTTATACAGCATAATTATTCATTCACACTGGGTTCACTTAATGAGCTTTATTAAAACACATTTTATCAACATCTAAAACCTTGAATTCTCGCGGTATTTGATGGTTATCCACATAATCCACATCCGTTATTAACACTACTACCTTAAAGAGAAAAACCTCCAAATAACATTTTCTGTGTCTTTCTCGAACATCTAGACCTCTGTAATTACAACTTTTCTTGCCTGCTATTGGTGTCCTAGTTCTTGATGTAATTACAGAAAATTGGTGTTTTCTGAGATGTTGTGTTGTTTTGAAAATTAAAAGGATGTAGTTTGACTATCAGATGATCTTCTTTTGAATAACAGTATTTTAAGAAGTATTCTCGCAATGAACCATTGAGAACAACACTGAAATGTACATATTTTCATGAGTTCTCCCCTTCTTATATAGAGGAACCATGAATTCGATATCTCGTCGTCATCTTGTTAGTGGAACTGCTTGGTCTGTACCTGTAGTTCTTAGTTCGTCACTAGTACCCAGCTACGCTTCCTCCCCTTGTTCTGAAAGCGTGTGGTATATCAAGTCACGTCTGATTCAAACAGAATCGGATCCTTCAAACGTTAACTTTGACAATGTTGTTACCGACCAAACAACTCCTCCGGGTGAAAGTTCCATGCAACATTGGTATTTCAGAGGAAAATTATGGTGGCGTATTCCTTTAGGCTTTCCAGAAGGAGCAGAAGCTGGAACGCTTGTTACTATCCCCTTCGATAGCTCTTGGACTTCCCCTTCGCGTCCGTCTCCTTATCCTCTTGCTAAATTTAAAGCGTTTGGATCAGCCCATCCTGAGCTTTTTACTCACGAACTCCCTCCAGCTGAGATAGCTATAGGATCTGACCACATAACAATTTCTTTCTCTCAAGAAATCCCAGTAGGAGCTGCTGGAGGTTTTATTTTTACAACACTTCCTGTTGGTGGAGAAGATGCTGTATTAGCCGGTACTCCATATACGGCTGAAGCTTATATAACTTTCAAACCTCTACAGTGCTCTTAAAATCTCGATACTTTTTAGATACGTCGTAGTACGAATCTGGCGGGGTATGTCAGCTAAACAGCTGACATACCCCGCCAATAGAGTGGTTAGTTAATAAAACGTCTTTTGGGTATCTTGTCGGTACACTAAAAAGTGAAGTTTTAATTTAAAAATTTTTTCTTATTAGGGGAATAATGTCTCACACAGTGAACCGCCGTCATCTTGTTAAAGGTGCCGCTTGGGCTGCGCCCGTTGTCCTCGCAACATCTGTCGTTCCGGTCTATGCTGCTTCATGCGACATTCGAGTCTGGGAAGTTGAATCTCAAATTGTTGCAACGGACCCAGACTATTCAAACAACAATTACATCAAAAAAGTTCTTTACGGCAAAGGTCTTAGCGAAAAAGACAAGTCTCAAGAATACGGTGAAGCAGAAATGCAACACTGGTACGATGCCAATAGTAAAAAGCTGATGTGGCGTCTACATATCGGTCTTCCTGAAGGTGCTGCTAGCGGTGCAATGATTACAATTCCTGTTGACCCCTCATGGTCAAACCCCTCAGCTATTAGCCAAGGCGGACTCGAACTTTTCTTGCGTCTTGATGCTCACCGTCCAGAACTTTATTCGGAGAGTTTCCCACCTGCTCTCATCGAAGATCGTGGAACTTACTTGTCTATTATCTTCGCTGGGCCTATTCCGAAGGGTGCAGGAGCAGTCTTTACGTTCTCTGCGGATCCAAAGGGTGGAGAGGAAGCCGTTCTTGGACGCAATAGCTCCACTGGCACAGGCAATACATACACTGCTAAAGCGACTATCGAGTTTAAGAAATTAGGCTGCTAAAGAGTCAAAAAAGATTACCACTAGCGTATATACCCTAAAGGGTATATACGCTAGTGGTGTCTTTAAGGGTGATAACAACTAAAAACACCCCCCATCTTCTGGTCTTTACAACGGAACACTTGAAAATATCCGGTAGACTGAACACAAAATGTGCTCACATCTTCGACGAGCTCAGAAACTTTATCTTTGATTCAACGTACAAGGGGTACTGGTGAAATTTACTATCGAACGTGATGTCCTCACAGAAGCAGTCGGCTGGACCGCTCGATCACTTTCACCTCGTCCACCTGTGCCTGTCCTTTCAGGACTGCTAATTACTGCAGCTGACGGAGAAGTCTCTATCGCTAGTTTTGATTACGAGACCTCCGCAAAACTAAAAGTCAGTGCCGTTATTGAAGAAGAAGGTACAGCTCTGGTTTCAGGAAGGCTACTTGCGGAAATTTGCCGTGCTTTACCGAACTCAGCCGTGAACGTTAGCGTTCATGAGTCAAAAATGCATATTCAATGCCGTACCGCAAGTTTTAACCTCAGCACTATGCCAGTAGCTGACTATCCCGAGCTTCCTGCGCTTCCCACTATTTCTGGAACTATCGACGGAAATTCTTTCGCAAAATCTGTTTCACAAGTTGTTGTTGCAGCTTCTAAAGACGACACCATCCCCCTACTCACTGCTATTTTGGTAGAAATTGAGGGGAAAAAGATGACGTTATTTGCAACTGACCGTTATCGTCTAGCAATGCGTGAACTGACATGGGAACCAGCCTCAAAAAATATTAAAACTTCAGTATTAGTCAAAGCGAAAACAATGTCAGAGGTAGCTAAAACTCTAGGTGGAGCAGGCGATCTTAACATAGCGCTTTCCGATTCCCATGAACTGATTGGTTTTGAATCAGGCGGACGTCGCACGACAAGCTTGCTTGTCGATGGAGAATACCCCAAGATTCGCTCTCTCTTCCCTGACTCCACACCTATTCATGCGATTGTCAGAACTTCTGATTTGCTCGAAGCGGTACGTCGTGTCTCGCTTGTTGCAGAACGTAACACTCCTGTGCGTCTTGTTTTCGCTGAAGGTCAAGTGAGCTTAGATGCTGGAACAGGCGAAGACGCGCAAGCAACGGAAACGCTGAGCGCTCATCTTGAAGGTGAAGATAACATTACTGTTGCGTTCAACCCATCCTACTTATCGGAAGGTCTAAATAGTTTCGGGACAGAATTTGTTCGATTCTCTTTCACTGACCCTGCGAAACCTGCCTCTATCTCAGGGCAGAAAGAACTGATGGGCGAAGATGAAAGTGACTACCGATATTTGCTCATGCCTGTTCGTCTACCTAACTAACAAAGTCTTTTAAAACTAAGAACTTGTGAAGAACGGAAGGTTTGTGTGTACATCGACCATATTTCGTTGATGAACTACCGCACTTACTCGCTGTTGAATTTGCCGTTGTCTACTGGTGTCACCGTGTTTTTGGGTGCTAATGGTGTCGGTAAAACCAACATTGTTGAAGCCATTAACTACACTGCCGAGCTTTCTTCACATCGCGTGTCTCATGATGGCCCATTAGTTCAGGTGGGTGCTCAACGAGCGTATATACGTACTCGTGTTGTGCGTGGAAAATGGCAGACCATCACTGAATTTGAAATTGCACCAGGGCATAGTAATCGTGTTCGCATTAATAGGGCAGCTCCCGTGCGTGCTCGCGAAGCGTTGGGGATTACTGCGACAGTGTTTTTCTCTCCCGAAGATTTACAACTAGTTAAAGGAGAGCCTCAATATCGAAGACGTTTTGTTGACGATATGGCTGTTTCTTTGCGTCCTGTTGTTGCTTCTTATCGAAGTGACTATGAACGGATTCTCAGACAACGAAACTCTCTTCTAAAAACGATGAGAGGTGGGCGAATCACTGAAGAGCATCGCCATACTTTGACTATTTGGAATGAGCAAATCGCTCAAGCTGGAGCGTTACTTGTTCATTCTCGATGGAATGTTTTGGCTCGGCTAATGCCAGAAATTCAACATGCGTATCAGCAGCTCACTGACGGTTCTAAAGCGATTGGTGTCACCTACGAATCGACTATTTTTCCTGATATTACAGATGCTACGCTCCCCCACGCAGCGCAGCTGAGCGTTGCTGATATTGCTCAGGAATGGATGCGCGCGATAGAAGACAAACAGCAAGAAGAAATTGAGCGTGGAGTAAGTTTAGTGGGCGCTCACCGTGATGAGATGATATGGAAGATTGGTGATATACCGGCTAAAGGTTTTGCATCTCATGGGGAGAGCTGGTCCTTAGCGCTAGCTCTCAAATTAGGTTCTTGGTATGTTCATAGAAAAGAACAGCAAGGTGTAGGATCTTGTCCGATTCTTATCCTTGACGATGTTTTTGCTGAATTAGATACTGCACGGCGAAAACGCCTCGGTTCAATTGTCTCTGACGCTGAACAAGTGTTAGTCACATGTGCTATCGAAGAAGATATCCCTCAGGAACTGGGGGATGATATTACCATTGTGAGGGTGAGCCCGGGGCGGGTGGCATTTGGTGCAGAATCTTAGATGGCATACGGTAGTGAAAGAATTGTCTTCTCATGAATTTTGACGAGCGATACGCTGAAGCTCCAGCAATTATGTTGCAAAGAATGCGTTATGCTGCTTCTGAGCGAGGAGAGGCACCTCTTGAGGGGTATGCTGCTCGAAAAATTCTCAAAGATTTTAGTGTCTCAATGAGTCAGCAACCGGGGAAGAAAAAACCTCAACCGTATTACCAGCGGCAAAATATTGCTCAAATGGGTGGATATACAGGGTCTGGTGAAGATTATCGTGACCCCCAACCGCTGAGTTATGCTATCGATAAATTAATCCGTAGTCGAGGCTGGAAAGATCCGGTTGCTGTTTCTTCTGTGCTGGCTCGGTGGAAAGAATTGATGGGTGAGCATGTTGCTGAACATACAACACCCGAAAAATATCAAGATACTAAAGTTACGATTCGATGTTCTTCGACCTCCTGGGCTACTAATCTGAAGCTGATGAAAAGTGAAGTGTTGAAGATGTTTGAGCGGGAGCTTGGTGCTGGTATCGTGACAGATATTATTATTTTGGGCCCCCATACACGACAGTGGAAACACGGTAAATTGGTTGCTCCTGGTGGACGTGGACCACGAGATACCTATGGGTAGTTTTCTTATCTAAGAAGAGAAACTTATAACCACGGGGAACCTATTGTGCAATACCCTGATGCGCTTGAAACGCCGATTTTAGGCGTTCTAGCGGGTAGCCGCTAAGAATAACCCTTTAAAAGGCAACAAAGAGGGCGATATTTCCCTATTTTCCGGTAGAATTGAGCATAAATGTACTGCGCATTTTTAACTCTATATCACTCATTGAATGAGTAATCCGTGCAGCCTTAATGTATAGCAATAAATAAGGTTGTGAAGGTTTGACAAAGATGCGCTAAATCTTACTCAAGGAGCCTTATACCTGTGGCAACTGAAGAAACACCTCATGAATATGGTGCAGCCGATATTACGGTTCTCGAGGGGCTAGAAGCTGTTCGTAAACGTCCTGGTATGTATATCGGTTCAACTAATGAACGCGGTCTGCATCATCTTGTCTATGAAGTTGTCGATAACTCTGTTGACGAAGCTTTGGCTGGCTATGCCGATCATATTGAGGTGACAATCCTCGAAGACGGAGCGGTGCGTGTTAGCGATAACGGACGTGGCATTCCGGTTGATGAGCATCCCACCGAACATAAACCTACTGTAGAAGTCGTGATGACGATTTTGCACGCTGGCGGTAAATTTGGCGGTGGCGGTTACGCTGTTTCTGGTGGTCTGCACGGTGTGGGTATTTCTGTTGTGAATGCGCTATCTACTCGCGTGGAAACGCAGGTGCGACGTCAAGGGTATGCGTGGAACATCTCCTTTGAAACTGGTGGTGTTACGAAGAACCCGCTGACTCGTGGCGAAGCAACAGAACAAACTGGAACTACTCAGACGTTCTGGCCAGATCCCGAAATTTTTGAAACAACTGTTTTTGATTTTGAAACGTTGAGGGCGCGTTTTCAGCAAATGGCGTTCTTGAATAAGGGCCTCACCATTTCTTTGACGGATCAACGAGAAGTTCTCCCCCAAGACGAAATTGCTGGGGACGATAAGAAAAAAGGTGAACAACTCAATCGAGTTGGTGCAAATGCGCACGGATATAAGAGCGTCACCTACCTCTATGAAAATGGTCTTTTAGATTATGTTAAGTTCCTTAACAGCTCTAAAAAACTAGAGACTATTAACGACGAAATCATCGCTTTTGAAGCAGAAGATACCGAGCGTATTATGAGCTTGGAAGTGGCGATGCAATGGACTACCGACTATAAAGAGTCTGTCCATACGTATGCTAATACCATTAATACGCATGAAGGCGGCACCCACGAAGAAGGCTTCCGTGCAGCACTGACGTCTTTGGTGAACCGTTATGCTCGCGATAATAAATTGTTGAGAGATAAAGACGATAACCTCACCGGTGAAGACGTTCGTGAAGGCCTAACGGCTGTTGTCTCTGTAAAAATTTCTGAGCCTCAATTTGAAGGTCAGACGAAGACGAAGCTGGGCAACTCTGAGGCGAAGTCCTTTGTTCAGCGTGAGATGTCAGATCATTTAGGTGACTGGTTCGAGCGTAATCCTCAAATCGCTAAAGACATTGTGCGCCGTGCGATTACTGCGTCTAATGCTCGTTTAGCTGCTCGTCGCGCTCGCGAGACAACTCGCCGTAAAGGCTTGTTGGAGACAGGTTCGATGCCTGGAAAGCTTAAAGACTGTTCGTCGAAGGATCCATCGATTTCTGAAATTTATTTGGTGGAGGGTGACTCTGCAGGTGGTTCTGCGGTTCAGGGACGTGACCCAAATACTCAGGCGATTCTTCCTTTACGTGGAAAGATCCTCAATGTAGAACGTGCTCGTCTTGACCGCGCTTTGGGCAATGCTGAGATTCAGTCGATGATTACCGCTTTTGGGTCCGGCATCGGAGAAGAATTTAACATCGAAAAAGCCCGCTATCATAAGGTTGTTTTGATGGCGGATGCAGATGTTGATGGTCAGCATATTACGACGTTGTTGTTGACTTTGCTCTTCCGCTTTATGAGGCCTTTGATTGAAGCTGGGTATGTGTATTTGGCTCAACCTCCGCTGTATCGCATTAAATGGTCTAACGCTCCGCACGATTATGTTTATTCTGATGCTGAGCGTGATGAGGTTGTTGCTCGAGGTCTCGCTAATAATCAGCGTCTTCCTAAAGATAATGGTATTCAGCGTTATAAAGGTCTTGGGGAGATGGATTATACCGAGCTTTGGGAAACAACGATGGATCCTCAAAAGCGCACTCTCTTGCAGGTGACTGTAGAAGATGCTGCTGCAGCTGATCAGGTTTTCTCTGTTCTGATGGGTGAAGATGTTGAGGCTCGACGTGACTTTATTCAACAGAACGCAAAAGATATTCGATTCCTTGATGTCTAGGGAATATGTGCATAGCACAAGCGTTATATAACGCTCAAGGAATATAAATCAAGGACGAAAAGAAACGGAAAACTTCACATGAGCGATGAAACTCAGAATGATTCCACAGAACCTATTGAAGGCGAAGTTGTAGGAAGTTCCTTAGCGGCAGCAACTACCGTTCACGGACGAGTGAATAAAGTAGACCTCCGCTCAGAAATGGAACGTTCATACCTGGATTACGCGATGGCCGTCATTATTGGACGTGCTTTACCGGACGTGCGTGATGGGCTAAAACCTGTACACCGTCGCGTCATCTATGCAATGTACGATGGCGGATATCGACCTGAACGAGCTTTTAATAAATGCGCTCGCGTGGTTGGCGATGTGATGGGTCAGTACCATCCCCACGGTGATAGCGCTATCTATGACACCTTGGTACGTCTCATCCAGCATTGGACCATGCGTTATCCCCTTGCGCTAGGGCAGGGAAACTTTGGCTCTCCCGGTAACGATGGAGCTGCGGCGTCTCGTTACACTGAGACAAAAATGGCGCCTATCGCATTAGAAATGGTTCGTGATATCCACGAAGATACCGTGGACTATCAAGATAACTACGATGGTAAGAACCAAGAACCGACTGTTCTTCCATCTCGTATTCCTAACCTATTAGTCAATGGCTCCTCAGGTATTGCGGTGGGTATGGCAACCAACATCCCCCCTCATAACTTACGTGAAGTAGCAGAAGGCGTGGAATGGTTCCTTAAAAATCCTGATGCAACGAACGAAGAGCTTCTTGACGCTCTATTAGAGCGCATTAAAGGCCCAGACTTTCCTACTGGCGCTACCATTCTTGGGCATAAGGGCATCGAAGATGCTTACCGTACAGGACGCGGATCTATTACGATGCGCGCGGTAGTCAACGTCGAAGAGATTCACGGTCGCACCTGCCTGGTTATTACCGAACTCCCCTATCAAACAAACCCCGATAATCTTGCTATTAAAATTGCTGACCTCGTCAAAGAGCATAAGATTACCGGTATTGCTGATTTACGGGATGAAACTTCTGGTCGTACCGGACAGCGTCTAGTTGTCGTTCTTAAACGTGATGCTGTGCCTAAGGTTGTTCTAAATAACCTTTATAAGCACACTCAGTTACAAGAAAACTTCTCTGCTAACATGCTTGCTGTCGTTGATGGTGTGCCTCGTACACTTTCTTTGGACGCGTTTATTCGTCATTGGGTAAACCACCAGATTGAGGTTATCGTTCGACGAACTCGTTATCGTTTGCGTCAAGCTGAAGAAGAAGCGCATATTCTCCGCGGACTGCTTAAAGCTCTTGACGCTCTAGACGAGGTAATTGCTCTGATTCGTCGTTCTGCAACAGCAGATGATGCTCGTAGCGGGTTAATGACGTTACTTGATATTGATGAAGCTCAGGCTCAAGCAATTCTTAACATGCAATTGCGTCGTCTGGCAGCTTTGGAACGTCAGAAGATTCAAACTCGTCATGATGAATTGATGCGTTTGATTGCAGAATATAACGAGATTATTGCTTCTGATACTCTTCAGCGTGAGATTATTTCTGAAGAGCTTGCTGATATTGTCAATCGCTATGGCGATGATCGTCGCACCAAGATTCTGATGGGATATGACGGCGACATGTCGATGGAGGACTTGATTCCTGAAGAGGAAATGGTTGTAACTATTACTCGTGGTGGTTATGTCAAGCGCACTCGTTCTGACCAATATCGAAGCCAACACCGTGGCGGTAAAGGTATTAAGGGTGCTGCATTACGTGGCGATGATGTTGTAGAACAGTTCTTTGTGACCACAACGCATAACTGGATTCTTTTCTTCACGAACCTAGGTCGTGTTTACCGCACAAAGGCTTATGAGCTGATGGAAGCCGGTCGTGATGCTAAAGGCCAGCATGTCGCTAATCTCTTGGCGTTCCAACCTGGAGAGACTATCGCCAAAGTGATGGAGCTGAAATCTTATGAAGATGCTCCATATCTAGTGCTCGCTACTAAAGGTGGTTTGGTGAAGAAAACCAAACTAAGTGACTATGACACTAATCGTACTGCTGGTGTTATCGCTATTAACCTACGTGATGGCGATGAACTTGTTTCTGCTGGTCTTGCTTCCGCAGAAGACGATTTGATGTTGATCTCTCGTAAGGGTCAGTCACTGCGTTTCACCGCAACTGATGAGGCATTGCGTCCGATGGGTCGTGCAACCTCTGGTGTTACGGGTATGAAATTCCGTGATGGTGATGAGCTGTTGAGTATGAACGTTGTTTCTGATGATTCGTATGTTTTTGTCGTGACTGAAGGCGGTTATGCAAAACGCACGAAGGTTGGAGAGTATCGTATTCAAGGTCGTAGTGGTCTTGGTATCAAGGTTGCTAAATTGGCTGAAGATCGTGGTGACCTTGTGGGTGGATTGATTGTTGAAGAAGATGACGAAGTCTTAGTCGTTATGCAATCAGGTAAAGTTGTTCGTACTTCTGTTGCTGAAGTTCCTGCTAAAGGACGCGACACCATGGGTGTTATTTTTGCTAAACCTGGTAAAAATGACCATATTGTTGGTGTTGCTCGTAATCAAGACCGACAGCTTGAAGAAGAAAATGATGGCGAAAGCGCCGAAGCGGTCGATAATACAGTACCGTTAGAGAATCATCAGCTTGAGTCTGAGCAAGTAGTAGCTCAGAGTTCTGAAGAGAATGCACACGGAGGTAACTAAGAGTGAGCACTACCGGTACTAGCACCCGTAAACAAGGTGCACGAGCTACTGCGAATAAACAGCGTGCGGGGGCACGCAGCAACAGTACACGTTCTGCTGCTCACCGTAATAAGCCTTTGGTGCGTCCTGCACCTCGTTCTAAAGTTCGTCGCGCTCGTCTTGTTGTTGCTAAAGTCGATACTTGGTCTGTGGCTAAGCTGGTTTTCTTGCTTTCTGTTGCTGTGGGTATTGTCTTTGTTGTGTCTTCAGTGGTTTTGTGGCTTGCGATGCAGGCTACGGGGCTGTTTGATGGCATTAATGATCTTCTGACGATGCTTGGCACAACAGGTAACCATATTGATATTTCTGATTTCTTATCGTTGGGGCAGGTTGCGTTGTACACCACGATGATTTCTGTGGTGAACGTTATTCTCTTTACACTGCTTGGTGTTATTGCTGCAATGCTATATAACATTGCTGCAAAGCTTGTCGGAGGTATTGGGTTGACCTTGACTGATGATTAGAAATCTCTCTGTTTCCTTAGGATAATCTTAATGTGACCTAAAATACCCTATATCGATTTGGAAAAGTCGTGAAGGTCGTGTAAAGTTTTATTTCGTCCTAAGGGACAGGTAAGGGCGTATAGCTCAGACGGTTAGAGCGCTTCGCTGATAACGAAGAGGTCCCAGGTTCAATTCCTGGTACGCCCACTTCCTTACCGAAAGGCAAAAATGAAAAAGGTACTTCTAGTTGTTTCAACTGCGGTTCTTGGAATATTTTTGACAAAGAAGGTTCAGGAAAATCAGGATGTCAAAGCATCTTGGAAAGAATCTACGGATTCTTTGTAAAATCTCATAGAGGTTATAGCCGAGGGGGCGTGGCGCAATTGGTAGCGCACCTGCTTTGCAAGCAGGGGGTTAGGGGTTCGAGTCCCCTCGCCTCCACGTTTCGGTGGTTATAGCAAGAGGGAAACGCCCGGATCCATCCCGAACCCGGAAGCTAAGACTCTTTGCGCCGATGGTACTGCACTGGGGACGGTGTGGGAGAGTAGGTCGTCGCCGAGCTATTTTTATGGTTGAGAATGACTCCAAGCCTTGTAGAGGTTTGGAGTCATTTTTTATGCTCGGAATAGAGGATATTTGTGATGAGTGTCCTACTGTTTTTAAGGTGAACAGTTGGTAAACACTACCTAAAGATAGGGTTTAACTCGTTGATATCTTAGGTGAACGCTTTTGAATACAACATAAAACAACATATGTTTGTTACGGAACAACCCTGTGTTTACTTGAATGAAAACCTGTTATTTAGGGAGAGTTTAAGGGTTTTTAACCTTCTATTATTTTCTCTGTAAAGATTAAAGTGGTTTTAGTGTCTGTTCATGTTTGTTCATGTTGTTTTTTGGTGAGTGTTTTTACCGTGTTCACCTAGCTTTCTATCTCGAATAACTATGTTCATAATCAAAGAGTGACTACTGAACTTATTATCTTAGCTATCGTGGTTCTTACGGCTTTAGCCTTTGACTTCACGAATGGATTTCACGACACCGGAAACGCTATGGCAACTTCTATTGCCACCGGTGCTCTCAAACCTAAAACTGCTGTAACTCTTTCTGCTGTCCTTAACCTCATCGGCGCATTCCTCTCCGTCGAAGTTGCTCGAACTGTAGGTAAAGGCATTGTTAATCTTGATGCTGTTGCTGGTGATAACTCAGGACTACTTCTGATTGTCTTTACCGGGCTCGTTGGCGGTATCTTATGGAATGTTCTCACATGGCTTCTAGGATTACCTTCTAGCTCCTCTCACGCTCTATTTGGAGGGTTGATTGGATCAGCTATCGCAGCTTTCGGATTCTCTGGTGTTCAATGGAGCGGAGTTGCCGCAAAAATCGTCATTCCCGCTGTGATGGCACCATTCGTAGCAGGTATGGTTGCAACGGTAGGAACTTGGCTTATTTATAAAATTTCCCGACCAGTCTCTGATAAAAAGAAATATGAGGGATTCCGTTGGGGACAAGTTGGTACCGCATCCTTGGTTTCTCTAGCACACGGTACAAACGATGCCCAAAAAACTATGGGTGTTATCTTCCTAGCGCTTGTTGCATCTGGAGAAATTACGCCTGATGCAGATATTCCGTTCTGGGTTAAATTTACCTGTGCTCTCGCTATTGCTCTTGGTACTTACTGGGGCGGCTGGCGCATCATTCGAACCTTGGGTAAAGGCCTCGTGGAAATTGATACACCTCAAGGTATGGCAGCTGAAGGATCATCTGCCGCAATTATTTTGACATCTTCTCACTTCGGTATGGCGCTATCTACAACGCACGTAGCAACAGGCTCTATTCTTGGTACCGGTCTTGGGCGACGTGGCGCTGAAGTGCGCTGGGGTGTTGCCGGGCGTATGGTTATCGCTTGGATTATTACCTTGCCTGCGGCTGGAAGTATCGGTGCTATTACTTGGATGATTGGTCACTACCTCAACGCTGTCACAGGCAGTGGATTCTTGGGTGAACTCGCAGTATTCCTTATTCTCATTGGTTTCTGTGCGTGGATGTACCTACATTCCAAGAAAGCTCCTGTGGACGCTTCAAACGTCAACGCTGAATGGGGCGAATCAGGCGCCGATAAACAGTCTAAAGAATCAGTTCAGACACTAAACTCTGGTGTCTCCAAAAATACAGCCCATAAGGTGGGTGCCTAATGATAAGTCTTTTTGAGATTGCTCAACGAGTTGTTCCCGTCATTCTGACCGGCTTAGTGTTTGGTGCTGGTATTCCAGCTTTCTACGCCATTGGGCTGAGGATGCTTGCCGGAACGACTGAATATACCGCAGACGGTCGTTTGATTGAGGTTGAACCACCATCTTCGTTCCGTAAAGTCATCGCTTATAGTATCTTTGCAGTGATTGTCCTTGTTATTATTATGGGAATCTTATGGATTGCTAAAGATTTTATTTATCATTCCACAGGGTTTAACCTATTTGGTGTGGCGGGATAGGATGTCTCGCTTTTGAATCCCTAGCAAAGGAGTAGCGGGATGCCTCAGAGAAATATCGTCTCTCGTGTTATTGACTGGTTGAGTGTCGGTTACCCCGAAGACGTCCCGGTACAGGATCGAGCAGCAGTGATGGCTGTGTTGCGTCGTCGATTGACTGACGCGCAACTTGAAGAAGTAATTCGTAAGTTAATGCTCTCTCGTGCTGCTCGAGGTGAAGATTATGTTTCTGACCAACGTATTAACGAGTACATCAGAAAAGTAACCGATGACGTTCCTACTCCTGAAGAGATTGACCGTGTGGCTCGAATCCTCGGCGCTCATGGTCTGCACATTTCAGAGAATCATTTCAGTGCCGAAGACTCTGTTGAAGAGACTGACACTGATGGGTACGTCGAATACACCAACCCTAGTGAAGAAGAAAAGCGTATTGCTGAGTTAGCCGCTTCTCGTGTTCGATTGGATGGAATCACTGGGGAACAATAACTGTCGGCATTCGTTGAGGCGCGGATGTCGTATCTAATCTTTCTTAGAAATAAGAGAGGTGCAATCGCATCAGTAGTCCGTAGCGAAATGCACGTGAGGAGCACCTTGTAGCGGGGTGCTCCTCACTTTATTTAAGATATAAAGTGCTGTAAGTCATAACTTCTTGATTTGCTTAGGTTTCGGTAAGTGTTGTAGGATTTTATCTGTAACACCACGGGGGCGTGGCGCAATTGGTAGCGCACCTGCTTTGCAAGCAGGGGGTTAGGGGTTCGAGTCCCCTCGCCTCCACGTTTCGGTGATTATAGCAAGAGGGAAACGCCCGGATCCATCCCGAACCCGGAAGCTAAGACTCTTTGCGCCGATGGTACTGCACTGGGGACGGTGTGGGAGAGTAGGTCGTCGCCGAGCTATTTTTATGGTTGAGAATGACTCCAAGCCTTGTAGAGGTTTGGAGTCATTTTTTATATCGACCCATAGCCACTCATAATGCCATAAAACCCGATACCGCTCTACAGCGTCGAAATGACGCTATTCTCCTCTAAACAGCTCTTCAGATTCCCAAAATCCTCATAAAAGTACCCTTGACAAACGGTTACTACGCCCGTTCATCAAGGGTACTGAGAAGAAACTTTATAGAAAAATTCTTATATCCAAGATTGATCAATAACTAGCTTTGAGGGGTCTTCCAAGGATCCTCTACTGGCTGAGATGCTTTATATGCGGCATAACCGGCAACTGCACCAGCAACTACCAAGCCAAGGAATACCAAAGACTTATTTCCACCCTTAGTAGCTTTTTTCTGCTCTTTGGCATAAGCCTTCGCAGCCTTAACAGCTTGCTTCTGAGCATTCTTGAGAGCTTTTTTATTTCCAGTTGCTTTCTCAACAAGGTTTTCTGCTTGTTCTGGAATATCGAAAGAACTTAGCTTATCTGCGGCAACAGCAGCAACCTCGCCACTCTTTGCACGAGTCTTTTCTGCATACTTCTGAGCGATTTCGCTAGCCTTAGCTGCCTGAGCTTCAGCAAGCTGAGTGAGCTTCTCAGCCTTTTTGCCCGTTGCTTTCTGAGCCTTAGCAAAAGTCTTTTCTGCAAGTTTCTGAGCTTTCGATACTTTGCGTGCACACACCATGAGGTCTGCCTTTCTTTATCGTTACACCATAGAACCAAGTGCCCTACGGAAAATTATGATTAATACCTAGCTTACGTACTATTTTCTTAAAACAGAGGTTTAGCTCGCAAAAACCCCCATGTTTCACTTCTCGCTAAAGTTCTATCAACATATCTCAAAGACTTTCGCTAAGTGCATAAGTGTCCTAGAGGCTAGCGGACTATGACAGAACATGCGAAAATAGAGACTATGACTAACGCAACTGCTAAAGCAACTATTCATACCAACCACGGTGATATTGTCGTCAACCTCTTCGGCAACCATGCACCTATCACTGTCAAAAACTTCATTGGTCTTTCCGATGGCACCCAACAGTGGACACACCCTCACACCGGTGAACCACAAGAAGGTCCCCTCTACAAAGACGTCATCTTCCACCGTATTATTCGTGATTTCATGATTCAAGGTGGAGACCCCCTCGGTCAAGGAATTGGCGGCCCTGGCTACCAGTTCAAAGATGAGATTCATCCTGAACTTTCCTTCAATAAGCCATATCTTCTCGCTATGGCAAATGCTGGCCCCGGCACCAATGGTTCACAGTTCTTCATCACGACTGTAGAGACCCCTTGGCTCAACGGTCGTCACACCATTTTTGGTGAAGTCGCAGACGAAGCATCTCAGAAGGTTGTAGACGCTATTGAAGGCGTTAAAACCGGAAATATGGATCGTCCCGTCGAAGACGTTGTTATTTCTTCTATCGATATTGAAGAACTCTAAACCTGATTAATATTAGGTAAGAGCCCGTCCGGTACATACCCCGGTCGGGCTCTTATTGCATCACCACAGCATAACTCAGAGAAAAGTACGCCAGATGAACTATCAACCACCTCTACACGGAGAATCATCGACTCCTTCATTTCCGACCTGCTCTCAACACCCTGACAAGATGGCATATGCACGGTGCAAACAATGCCAAAAACCTACATGTGGTGATTGTCAGATTCCCGTAGAAGTCGGTATCTTATGTCGTTCTTGTCATCCTGATGGGACAGCTTCTCGCAAGATGAGGAGAATGTTAACACAACAAGATTCTCCTGTGATTACCTACCTGTTAATAGTGCTAACAACACTGGTTTATGGCGCTCAGCTATTAATCCCCGGGTATTTTGTGTTTAATGCTTTTGCTTTTAACTGGAACTATGTTCTTGAAACACATCAATGGTGGCGTTTTCTCACAAGTGGTTTTTTGCATAGCCAAGGGAATATCTCTCATCTGGCGCTCAATATGTTTTCTCTATGGCTTTTTGGCCGCGAACTAGAACTTCGCTTGGGAAAAATAAAATTTATAGCTCTTTACCTATGTTCTATTATTGGCGGATCTATTGCGGTGTCTATGGCTAGTATGTTGAGTTCTGATCCGTCTGTAACGACTATCGGTGCTTCTGGGGGAGTCTTTGGTCTCTTCGGTGCATCTTGGGTACTGACTCGTCTTCGAGGCGAAAATTCTTCCCCTATTCTGATCCTGATTGTTATCAACATGGCCTATAGTTTTTTCTTTCCCGGTATTTCTTGGGAAGCTCATCTTGGAGGAATGCTAACAGGTGCTGCAATGACATGGGCGTTGCAAAAATTATCCCAACAGGGGCAATCAAATATTTGAGAAGAAGGGGTATCTACTCCAGTGAAAGAGACACACTGAGTAGTTATCCACATACTTTGTCCACATTGTTAATAACTACAGGTGTGTAATTCCTAGAATGTTATTCTGTGGAAAACGTGATGGATTCAAGAAGCTACTTTCGCGTAATTACAGGGGTGTAACTATTTTCCCCAGAGTTATCCACTGTTGTGGATAACTCTGGGTTTGATATCTGTGGATTTTTTGGAATTACAAAAAAATCACACAATATGAAGACTCCTAAACAGATGCCTTCTTGATGAGAGCACGTACAACCTCAGAAGCATCAAGATGCCGAAGCAACAAAAGACTCTTGAGCTGTCGAAACTGTTGGAACAACGGCATTTCCCTGATTGACCGATTTAACAAATTCTTCAGCCTCAGAATCTTCCCAAATATTGACCCATACGGCGCTATCGCCATCGTCACCTAAACCAGCGTCAAGGCGCTCACAAAAAGGGCACCCCGGCCTCCAAAAAATAACAACAGAACCCTGCTCAAGAGCCTGCTGGGCCTGAACAAACGTTGATTGCTGACGGTTTGGCATGGCAAACTTCTTTCTTCTAAAAATACTGATACGAGGTAACACAGAAAAACTCCCTGCTACTGGAAGTGTGATGACACAAAAAACTGTGGACGATACCGAAAAATCGGTACCGCCCACAGCTTCTAAAAGAATAAATTACTTCTTGAAGGAATCAATAATGTCGCCAGCAGCGTCCTTGACCTTCTCTACACCGTCTTTAACAGTGGACTTGAGCTGATCAACTTTACCCTCTGCTTCTAGCTGAGAATCGTCAGTTACTTTGCCAGCAGCTTCTTTTGCCTTACCGGTAGCGTCTTCAACGCCGTTCTGAATTTTATCTCCGATGCTCATAAGAGCCTCCTTCATAGATATGAGGTCTTTCGAGGAAGCAAACTTGCAACCTCTCACTAGTAAGACGAAACAACCCACAAAAATGTCACGCAGAAAATAAAATTTTTTTCGGGGAAACTAAAAAAGACTAATTCTGCTGCATTCTATCGTGAAAATAGTCTTAAAAATCAAACGCCCCATCGAAAAGATGGAGCGTCCGGCGAAAAACTTACTTGCCAAATTTTTCGGTTACAGCTTCAATGCCTTCGCTGATTTTCTCTTTTGCTTGGTTGACAATATCTTCGTTGACAACGTCTTTACCAATTTTTTCGTTGACAACATCTTTGACGCTTTCGACGCCTTCGGTGATTTTGTCTTTCATTCCATCAAGATCGAAACCCACGGAACTATCCTTTCATATCAAAGACGAGAAGAACTCTTGGAGTATCTACTCGAAGCATCAGAATAATGCTCATAACTAGAATAGTTGGTGCAGAATCATAAATAAAAGCTTTTCATCAAAATTTTCTATATCAACAGATTAAGGATTCAACAGCATATCTCTAAATCTAGGTGATACCGCAAGCTGAACCACCAGCTCAAAACCTCAAAAGAACATTGGCATGCCGAAGAACCACCATTATAGGTAAAAACAAGTATCAAAATAACTAAAAATGACGTTTCTGACCAGCATGAACTAAAAAATAATGGTACTGAGTACATTGCATCGAAAAACAGGAGTATACTCGCCAGAGTCTTATTCATGATTACGCACAATAGTGCGTTCCTAGAAAGGTCCCCCTGATGGGGTCTACGCTCAAAAATAAACAGCGCAGTATCGCTCAACGAACACACAATAGCGATCCTGAACCAGAGGCGACATCAACTATCACACAAAAAGTTCGCCATATATCTCGTACATGGCTCTTAGATAATGGGCAAGAACTCAAAGGCAACCTCCAAGGCCCACACGGTAGAAAACGTCCACAACATGAAGGCCATTCTTGGTGGAAAGTCATGTGCCTCTCCGGCGTTGACTACTTTTCGACCTTGGGATACCAACCGGCTATTGCAGCACTTGCAGCAGGACTACTAAGCCCTCTCGTGACAATACTTCTTGTCTTTGTCACGCTCTTTGGTGCACTTCCTATCTACCGCCGTGTAGCTGCAGAATCTTCAAATGGCGCCGGATCTATCGTCATGCTAGAAAGACTCCTTTCACGATGGAATGCAAAAATTGTTGTCCTCATCCTTCTCGGATTTACGACTACAGACTTCATGATTACGATGACACTATCAGCAGCCGATGCTGCTGAACACGTCGAAGCTAATCCTTACGTCCCATCTTTTCTCAACGGACAACATATCCTGATTACCCTTTTCTTCCTCGGCCTACTCGGTGCAGTATTCCTCCGCGGCTTCAAAGAAGCTATCGGCATCGCAGTCGGACTCGTTATCTTCTTTCTCTCTGTAAACGTGGTAGTTATCGCCGGTTCAATGATTCGTATCTTTGAACACCCCGAATACCTCAATAACTGGTCGGAAGCATTACTAAGAAACCATTCAAACCCATGGTTAGCTTTTGCCCTTATCGCTCTTGTCTTCCCTAAAATAGCGCTGGGTATGAGCGGTTTTGAAACAGGGGTTGTCGTTATGCCCCAAATTAAGGCTGAAGGAAAAAATACTGCCGAACAAACTAAACACCGTGTTATTGCGACTCGCAAGCTACTCACCACTGCAGCGTTAACAATGAGCACGTTATTGATTACCTCAAGCTTTGTCACAACATTGCTTATTCCGCAGGCAGAATTTCAAGAAGGCGGTCACGCCAACGGTCGAGCTTTAGCCTACTTAGCCCATGAAATGTACGGGGAAGGATTTGGAACAATCTACGATATTGCCACCATCCTCATTCTCTGGTTTGCAGGGGCTTCAGCAATGAGTGGTTTATTAAACCTCGTGCCACGCTATTTGCCTCGATACGGTATGGCCCCAGAATGGGCGCGTGCTTCACGTCCTTTAGTTATTGTCTTCACGATTACAGCATTCATCATCACCATCATCTATAAGGCAGATGTTAACGCCCAAGGTGGAGCTTATGCTACTGGCGTTTTGGTGCTCATGACAAGTGCCGCTATTGCGGTAACTCTGAGCGCTCGCCGTCATCGAGAACCTTATTCCGTTATTTTCTATTCGTTGATCACTCTCATCTTTGTCTACACAACCGTTACTAACATTATTGAACGCCCAGAAGGTATTCGTATTGCTAGCACTTTCATTGTGGCAATAGTCGTTGTGTCACTTATTTCTCGTGCGATGCGCTCATACGAGCTTCGTATTGACCACGTTAAATTTGATAAAAAGGCTCTTGAATTTATTCTCGAAAAAACAGATGAGCCCATACACCTTATTGCTCACCGTCCTGATAACTTCAACCTTGCTGATTATCTTGAAAAGCGAGAACGTGAAGAATGGGGGCATCATATCGGTAGAGATAAGAATGTGCTCTTTATGGAAATTGCAGTGATGGATCCTAGCCAGTTTAAATCTGAGTTAACGGTGCACGGTGTTGAAGTAGGCGACCAGCGTATCCTCTGTGCTTCTGGAGCTTCTATCCCTAATAACATTGCTGCTTTGACATTAGAAATCCGTGATATGACCGGTAATGTTCCGCATGTGTATCTTGACTGGGCTGCGGGTTCTCCGATGAAGAACTACTTGGCGTTTATTTTCTTTGGACAAGGTCAAGTTGCCTCAACAACGCATGAGGTATTGCGGCGAGCTGAAAAACAGATTATGAGACGACCTGTTGTTCATGTGTCGTAGTTGGTGTCCTTGATATAGCTATCCCCTAGTAAATATTCCATTTGAGGCATATTTACTAGGGGATAGCTATATCTCAATAATTTCTAGATATCTTTATCTGCGGGGAATCCTGCAACCATCGGTAAAAACTCAGGGGAGGCGTAACCACAGCGAGCATAAGCTTGCGCCACACTCCTTGCGGCATCAGGAATCTTCTGTCGATCAATAAGCGCCATGACCGCACCACCAAAACCTCCTCCAACCATGCGAGCGCCTAATGCTCCATTTTCAAGACAGACGTTTACTGCAAGGTCAATCTCTGGTCGTGAAACCCTCAGCTCATCCCTCATGGAAATAAAAGATTCTGTGAAAAGATGCCCTAGTTCACTCCATGCATGAGGGGTTTCATCTGACATATTCCGAAGAAGGAATGTTGCTCGTTCTACAAGGCACATGTCGTGAAAAGTGTGTCTAACCCAACCACGAGGAAATTGTGGCGGTTGCTCAGTTCCTTCAAAAGCGTCAAGAGCACGAATCGTCGTTGTATCAACCATAGATAAACGCCAAAGCTTCGCCTGATGCTCATCTAATTGAGAACAGGACAAATCCTCAGGGAGAGCATTGCGAAGATAGTCCAAACCTAGAGCCTGCGCGCAGGCTTCTGCTGCTGCTCGACGGACTGCGAATTCTCCGCCGGAGAGTTCGTGTGGAGTATTGGTGTTGATGACGAGGAAACCTAACCCTGCTGACTCAACATCTGCTTCTAGAGGTTCAATGGAGAAATCTCGAAAATCAATAGCTAGAGCCTTATGAGGCTTCGACCGTAATGAGGTTGTCTGGTCTAAACCTCCCGTACGAGCTCCCGCTACATCATTTTCTGCGCGGATGCATACTTGAGCTAGGCGGGAACGCAAAGCGTCATTGCCTGGCCCGCGATCAGAAGGCAATGGTTCGCTCTCGTCACAATCTTCACGTAGAGGGCACGAAAGGTCGAGGAGAGCTAAAATTGTTGAGCATTCTAAAGCTGCAGAAGATGAGAGTCCGCCGCCAACAGGAACATGAGAGTCAATGAGTAAATCTGCACCAAAATTTTTAGGTAAAATAATATCTTTGCCCCCTTCCTGATTCATGGACCAAGCAACACCTGCAACATATGTGAACCACCCTTTGAGGTTGCCTGGTTGAATATCTCGAATGACAACAGTTCTTTCGTCAGCGGGCATCTGTAGAGATTCTGCACGAAGCACACCGTCGGTTCTGAGCTTTCCTGCAATATAGGTGCGGTAGGGAAGAGGCATCGGTAAGCATGAGCCACCCAAGAAATCAATATATTCCCCTAGTAGGTTAAGTCGTCCAGGGGCAGACCAGACACCATCAGGATAGACTCCATATTTTTCTTTGAACGCATTTTTCACATGCAGTACTTGTTCTTGATGATGAGGAAGATCTTTCCATCGTGGTTGAGCAAAATTGCTCATAATGATATGTCTTCTTTCCTGTAGTTGTAACCTCTACACCTCATATGTGGTGAGGTGGCATATTCGAGAATATAACGATATTTTCTCACGGTGTATTCCCTCTGATTATGTTGTGCTCATGCTCTGAATTTGATGGAGAAGAATATATTTTGGGATGATCTACTTTTCAGAGGAGTGATTATTCTGTTGCTAACCACCCATGAATGAGCGCTTGGATACTTGTTTGATAAGAAGAAGGGGGCGTCAGCATCGCCTTTCGTGCTTCAAGGACAGCTGTTGTTTGTTCTTCTTCAATGAGGCTGAGACAAAGATGTACTAAAGATTTTGCGGCAATCATGCCTGATATGTCTTCTCTGAGCTGTGTGAAGAGGTCTGCTAGATGGCAGAGAAAAGGCAAGTCTTCGGGGTGGAGAGCTAAGGCTAAACGGATGACTTCAGCACCTTCGGGTATAGAAATAATATGTGTGTAAAGTTCTTGAGCGCTATGAGAAAGCGCAGTATCTACACTGTCTCCAACGCAGCGGATATTAGAGAGCATTCTTGATGCCAAAGACGCAAGAAGCTCTTGTTTATTTCGAATGTGATAGTACAAAGAACCTGGTGCGACGTTTAACTCAGTGGCTAATCTACGCATAGAAAGATCCGCTAAACCGTATTGGTTGAGAACGGAGAATGCAGTGTCCAAAATTTTTTCACGTGATAGAGCCACCACATTATTGTAAAACGGTTCAGAGAACAAAAAAATAGATAAACAATGGGGTTGAATGGAAATATGACACTGAACTTCTCTGAACTCAAAGCACGTGTTTCTCGTAAAGAGCCTCTGACTATTAATGATGTTGTTGATATTTTGAGCTCTGGCCCAGGTGCAAAGTTTGCTCTTGTCGAATTAGCTGCACAGCAACGTACGGAGTTTTTTGGTCGTGAAATAACGATCGCTAATTTACTCGGTGCAGCACCTCTTTCTGATATTCCGCAAGTGGTTGTAACCGTCGCAGATGCAGAGGATGACCAAACATTAGCGCTGAAGCTTATGAACGCTGCTGATGAATTAGAGTCGCTTACTCACGGACAATCTGGCCAGCTGGTTCTCGACTTTTTACCAGTTCACAAGGTATCCGATGCGGCTCAGACACTTAGTCCGATGCGAGCTGTTGGCGTTCTTGTTGCTCTTCGTCTATTAATCGGTTCGCATAGTCTTTTCTTGAGACAACAGAGAGTTCAGCGACTGCAGTCTTTACAATCTTTAGGTTTGCATGTGCTAGATACTCTTGCGATGGAATATGACCAAGAAAATGCTTCCTTGAGCGTTTTTGAAGACCTCGTTTCTATTCGTAATGCGCGTTTAGAAATCTCTAATATTCAAGGGCGAGATATCATCGAAGAACACATCGCGTTCTTTGAGTCTCAAGGAGATTCTGACGCTCGCTCCTACGCTGAGGTTCTTTTGGGAGAGGACGGCGGTACCAGTGGCGGTTGCGGTGGTAACTGTGGGTGCGGTTCAGGCGGTTGTGGCTAATAACCTGTGATACAGGCATCTTTAAATGCACTCTTCCTGAGATTTTCTGGAGAACTTCAGGGGTATGGGCGCGTTTTGAATTGAACACCGTTCAAAAAAACAGTTAGATGAGTTTATGACGACCAACTTTCTAGAGATTTCTCAACGCATTCTCAACGGTGGGCAACCTGCTACCCGCGAAGAAGCCTTAGCCATGCTCACCGCAGAAGACTTTTCTACCTTCATCCTGGTAGAAGCTGCCGGTCAATTACGTCGCCACTATTTTTCTAATACAGTCAAAATCAATTACCTCGTCAACCTCAAATCTGGTCTGTGCCCAGAAGACTGCACCTATTGCTCTCAGCGACTAGGTTCAGAAGCTGACATTCTCAAATACACCTGGATTAAACCCGACGAAGCCGTCAAACAGGCAGGGCACGGTATTGCTGGAGGGGCATCTCGTGTATGCATGGTTGCTTCCGGTAAAGGGCCAACCAACCGAGACGTTGAACGAGTTGCCGGAATGGTAGAAAGCCTGAAAGAGGAACATCCCGAGGTGGAAGTATGCGCCTGTCTTGGGATTCTCAAAGAAGGACAAGCAGAACGTCTACAACAAGCTGGTGTTGACGCTTACAACCACAATCTCAACACTAGTGAAGACCACTATAAAGATATTTGTACAACCCACACCTATGAAGACCGCGTCAACACAGTACACTCAGCTCAGGAGGCTGGACTATCTGCCTGTTCGGGTCTCATTGTGGGAATGGGAGAAAGCGACGAACAACTTGTCGACGCAATTTTTGCCCTTAAAGACCTTGAAGGGGACTCTATCCCCGTAAACTTCCTGATGCCTTTTGACGGAACTCCCTTAGCTGGCACGTGGGAACTCACGCCCATGAGATGTTTGCGTATCCTTGCAACAGTTCGCATGGTCAACCCTGAAAAAGAACTTCGTATGGCTGGAGGCCGCGAGATGCACCTGCGCTCGCTTCAAGCTACAGCATTACACGTCGTTAATTCCTTATTCCTCGGTGATTATTTGACCTCTGTGGGTCAGTCTGCTTTAGATGACTTAAAAATGATTCGGGATGGGGGTTTTGTCGTTCTTGGTGCTGAAGATCGAGATCTTGTGGCAGAACACGAAGAATATCTACGTGCTCATAATGCTCTACCTCAAGAGAATATGCCGGCTGCGACCCCCTGCGGAACTAGTGGTTCTGCAAGTGCCTGCGGTGGTTGTTCTTCTGCTGGAGCTTGTGGAAGCTCGCACGCTTTAGCTGAAACTGTTCAAGATTCTGGACACCATGTTGAGTTTTCTCCTGTAATTACAAGAAAACGTGGTGTTGGTACAGATATTGCACCTAATGCCTGATGGTTTTCTGATGATACGGTGAGAAAAATAGCGTATTTTTAATCTTTTCTCACATAGACTGGGGCATAATGTCTTATACGATGCACCAGCACATCATGAGAGGGTGAATAGAGCTATTATTTCTCGACGTTCAGCACTGACATTATGTAGTCTAGGTGGTCTAGGTCTAACTCTTAACGCTTGTGGTTCTTCGTCTAAACAAGAAAAAGATGAGAATCATGTTGCCGTGGAATTGTTTGATCGACAGAATAATCCGCTTAAAGTTTCTGGTGCTTACCGTCAATTAGCTGATTCTCTACGTGGGCTACCAGAGTTTTCTTCCCCTCGTAATTTTTCTCTGGCTCTGCACCGTTATGATACGCAAGAAACTTTTTACTATAACCCGTCATATCGTGGTTATGAAGCGAGCACGGTGAAGGTTCCTATTGCCTTGGCTCGAATGCGTATTGCGTATGAGCATGGAAAATCTTTGGGGCGTCATACCGTATCTTTAGTGAAATCAAGTATCGGTTATAGCGATAATAATTCGACAGTTTTGCTCTACGCCGGATTAGGTGAAAACGAGCAGGAACGCTCTGAACAACTTAATCTCACCTATCAAAAGCTGGGTGTTTCTCAGACTCGAGACGGTGGTGGTTGGGGGAATAACCTCACAACAGCTGGAGACCACCTCAAAATTGCGCGAGCGGTCTATGAGGGACTTGATTGGGTGGCTTCATCTGATATGCGCGTCCTTCGTACTGCTATGGAAGGAGCTGACCCGTCATCGCAGGGGTGGGGTGTTGGTGCCCTCACTCAAAACCCCGGTGCTCAACGCGTACTTTGCAAGAACGGATGGATCGCTGATGATGCTGGCATTTGGTTCATTAATTCTACGGGCGATGTGCTTCATCATGGGAAAACATATGCTCTATCCGTAATGACAACCGGTTTCGCAGAGCAACAGCAGGGGCAAGAAGCTAATAGTAAAGTTGCTCAGACGGCGTTATCAGTATTATCTTCTTGATAAACACCGTCATCGGGAAAACTTTGATGATGCTATCAGTCTTTAGGACTTAGAACGAGAAGAAATATGAACTAGACTTATTGCATAAGATAGCTTATGAACCTGTATAAAGCTCCTTTATGAGCGACGCAAAGACTTACTCAAGGAATTGATTCAATAACCATGAATTTAAAAGATTTTTCTCCAGCATTCCTAACCTCATTAGCAGGCATTTTCGTGGGAGCGTTGATGATTGGTTCAAGCTCGGTAGTAGTAACGGCTCTAGGATGGTTACTGTTACTGGCGGCCCTCGTTCTTAACGTATTTTCCGTGATGGTTTCTCTCCAAGGGGCTAAAGGTAAAGATCTTCCTAGCTTGATTAGTTCTGTTGTTTCGGATTCTCGTGGTGACGAGAAAAAAGCTATTACTCAGACAGAAAATTCTGAGCCTGAACCTGATACAGAGGCTCAACCCACGGTAGAGAAAAATACTGAAAAAGAACAAGAGAAGATTTTTCGTACGCGTTCTGCTCGACCACGAAACTAGAAGGTAAAGAACCGGTATGAATACAAAGTTTTTACGTTCTCCGGCGTATCTTATGTCGGTTGGTGCGCTTATTGTTGGTGCGGTGCTAGCTAGTACTGACATGATGATTATCGGGTGGATTGTTTTTGCTGTTGGACTTGCTCTTAACGCGATGGCTTTAGTTGTTTTAGCTAATCGAGATTATTTGCATCATGTTCAGCGGTTAGAAGCGTCTCGTTCTGCACGTGCTTCTGGTCGCTCGTAAGATACGAGCACATGTCATAAAAAATGCGGTGACCCTCCGTGTTAAGGGGAGGGCCACCGCATTTTTTATTTCTTTGCATTATCACTACTTAGATGATGTCGTTGAGGATTCTCTTCATGAGAGTAGACATCGCAACGATTTCGTTTGAGTCGGTGTTGCGTAGTAGGTTTTGAATAAGGTCAGTGTGCACGGTGCGTGCTGCTCGGAATTGTTTATATCCTTGGGGTGTTAGGTAGACACCTTTTCCTCGGCGGTCTTGTTCGACGTTGATGCGTTCAACCCAGCCGATGTCAATGAGACGACCAACCTGGTAGGTGAGGCGAGAAGGGGAAAGGACGAGTGTTGAGGACAACTTGCCCATGCGCACCACTGGTGGCTCTTTGTCTTTCTTGTACCCTTCTGCGAGTACTGCAAGCACCTGGAAGTCGTCGAGCTTCATTTTGGTGTGCGCTCGAAGTCCTTTATCAAGGTATTGGGTAATAGTGCTGTGTGTTTGTGAAAATAGCTTCCAGAGAAGTGTAATTTCCTGTTCGGTAAGTGGATGGGCAGTATTCATAGCAGTATGGAGTGTACCCTTCGTTGGGGAAGTGGGTTGGGGAAATATATTTTGTAGGTTTCGATGATATGTTGTTCAGAAAATCCATTACTGGATATCCATGACAAAATATCAAGTCCACAAGCTACATATAGTTTATAGTAAATAATCTCTTAACAGTTACATTATATGCAAAGAAAAATTTTCTCATTACCAA
>NZ_JBLXXV010000011.1:0-52134 GCF_048512995.1 Rothia sp. P6271
AGTTCTCAAAGCACCCAAAATACACAAAAAAGCCGGCTACCTCCCCTCATACAAGAAGAAATAACCGGCTCAAACAACTCACAACTAGCTGTTTAACGCACGACGACGAGATACCTCATACAAAGAAATACCCACCGCCATCGACGCATTCAACGACTCCATCGCAGAATCAATAGGAATAGAAACAATCTGATCACAGTTCTCCGTCACCAAACGAGACAGACCCTTACCCTCAGAACCAACAACAATCATCAACGGCTCAGAAGCAAGCTCCAACTCAGGAAGAAGAATGTCTCCACCACCATCAAGACCAACAACAAAAACACCAGCATCTTTCGCCTGCTGAACAACACGAGTCAAATTCGTAGCCATCGCAACAGGAATACGAGCAGCAGCACCAGCAGAAGTCTTCCAAGCAGAAGCAGTCACCGCAGCAGACCGACGCTCAGGAATAATCACACCATCACCAGAGAACGCCGAAACACTACGAATAATGGCACCCAAATTACGAGGATCAGTAATACCATCCAACGCAACAAAAAGAGGAGCAGAAGAAAGTTCACCAGCATGATGAGACTCCATCACCGACAAAACCAAATCCGTAGCATCAGGATACTTATACGGAGGAATCTGCAAAGCAATACCCTGATGAACAGAACCCTCCGTCAAACGATCCAACTCACCACGAGAAATCTCAAGCATCGGCAAATCAGCCTTATTCGCCAACGTCATAATCTCACGAACACGCTCATCAGCATCAATACGACTCATCACATACAAATGCTTCGCCGGAATATCTGTCTTCAACGCTTCCAACACCGCATTACGACCAGTCACTAACTCCTCGCTCGTACGCTTACCACCCAAACGAGGCTGCGGACGAGAATGCAAACCAACCTGACGACGCTCAGCCGCACGCTTCATCTTATACGCCTTATGATACGGACGATCCTCCGCCTTAGGAGTAGGCCCCTTACCCTCAAGAGACTTACGGTTCTTACCACCGGTTCCCTTAGTAGGACCCTTTTTCTTTGTCGTCGCTCCAGGACGACGCCCAGCCTTAGCCATAACTATTCCTCAATATCCTGCGTAGAAACCTCTACGACTTCACATCTATATATCCAATATATGCGCCCTGAGACAAGCAGAGAACATATCTATACCAAAACTAAAAAACTACGACAACGACCAAGTAGAACCTGAAGCCCCGTCCTTAATCGTCACACCAGCAGCAGAAAGAGCATCACGAATCTCATCAGCGCGTGCCCAATCTTTTTGTTCCCGAGCAACAGAACGCTCAGACAACATGCCCTGAATCAACGAATCCAACGCAACCTCAGCAGCAGCCGAAGAACCCTGACCAGAGGCAGAAAAACTCATCAACGAACGAAGACCCAAAACATCAACCATCGTATAAACAGCAACAACGATAGAAGAAACATCCTCACCCTGAGCAAGAGCAGAATTACCGGCACGAACATACTCATGAACAACAGCTAGTGCACGAGGAATGTTCAAATCATCGTCCATTGCCTGAGCAAACTCTTCAGGAACCTCACCCAAACGATGCTCAGAAACAGTTGCAGCAAGAAACGCCTCAATACGTTCTACCGAAGCCGTAGCCTCTTCCAACGACGTCGGACGATAATCAAGCACTGAACGATAATGAGCCTGACCCAAATAATAACGAACAGCAAGAGCCCGCGCACTCTGAAGCATCTGCTCAGGAGAAACCGTATTGCCGATAGACTTCGACATCTTCTCACCCTCATAAGTGACCAGACCATTATGAAGCCAGAAATTCGCGAAAGCATCACCAGCAGCAGTAGACTGCGCCAACTCATTCTCATGATGAGGGAAACGTAAATCTAAACCGCCACCATGAAAATCAAAATGAGAACCAAGATAACGGCCAGCCATCGCAGAGCACTCCAAATGCCAGCCTGGACGACCACGGCCCCACGGAGAATCCCATGAAGCAGACTCTGGCTCACCCGCTTTGTAGCCCTTCCATAACGCAAAGTCACGAGGGTCACGCTTACCGCGAGGATCAGCATCAGCCGCATCTTGCATGTCATCAATATGCTGATGAGTCAACGCACCATAGCTAGGCCACGAACGAACATCAAAATATACGTCACCAGAATCATCCAACGCGGGATACGCATGGCCGGCAGCAATCAACCGCTCAATCAAGGCAAACATCTGCGGAATATGCCCCGTCGCTCGAGGCTCATAGGTTGGTGGGTCAATACCAAGAGCATCATAGGCCTGCGCAAAAACTTTCTCGTAACGATACGCTAAAGCCCACCAAGGCTCACAAGGGTACTTACCCTCATAAGCCTCCTCAAAAGAGCGCGCAGAGTTCACAAGAATCTTATCGTCAATATCAGTGACATTACGAACCGTTGTCACCTGATAACCACGGTAGCGAAGCCACCGAGACAGCTGGTCAAAAACCAAGGCAGAACGCACATGCCCAATATGAGGGGCGCCCTGAACCGTCGCACCACAATAATAAAGCGACGCATGTCCGGGGCGGACAGGAACAAAATCTCGAATAGAAGCAGTAGCAGTATCGTAAAAACGCAAAGTCACTCCCTTAGTCTATGCAAAGCTGAGCAAAGGCGCACGTTTTAACCAACGACACCCCGCGATAAGTGTGAGTAGTTACTACCCGTTACTCTTTATCTGCAACGGAAGAAGACGGATACACCAATGCTGTAGCAATAGCGGCAATGCCTTCACCTCGACCGGTTAGCCCCAAGCCATCAGTTGTCGTAGCAGTAACCGTTACCGGTGCACCAACCGCCTTCGAAAGAACGTCATGAGCCTCCTGACGACGAGGAGAAAACTTGGGACGGTTGCCTACCAGCTGAACCGCAATATTGCCAATCTCAAAACCAGAAGAACGCACAATCCGTGCAGCTTCCTCCAACAAGAAAATGCCAGAAGCACCTTTGAGTTCCGGACGGTCGACTCCAAAATTTGACCCTAAATCCCCAGTACCGCTAGCAGAAAAAAGAGCGTCAGCAGCAGCGTGAGCCACAACGTCACCATCAGAATGACCCGATAGCCCAACTTCTCCATCCCACAGCAGCCCAGCAACCCACAGTGGTGTCTGAGGGTCTGTGCTAAAAGCATGAACGTCAATACCAATCCCAGTACGAGGAATTATCATTCTAGACATCAATCTTTCTCTGAAACAGCAGATAACTCATCTGCAAGTTTTAACGCTGAAGCTAACGCCAAATCCTCAGCGACAGTAATTTTTAGTGAACGGAAATCTCCAAGAACAGTTTTTACGGGGATACCGCACATTTCAGCAACAGATGCATCGTCGGTGATCTCATCATTTAAACCTTGCTGTTCTGTCTGCCGGTATGCCTCTAATAACGTTTTGAGATGGAAACCTTGCGGAGTCTGAACAGAACGCAAAACAGAACGCTGCACAGTAGAACGCACGTACCCGTCTGTATCTACCGTCTTAATCGTATCGACAACCGGAAGAACAGGAATGACGGCAGCCTGCCCTGAAGATAATGACTGGCAGACCCGATGAAACACCTCAACAGGTGTAAAACTTCGTGCCGCATCGTGGATGAGCACGTGAGAAGGAGCGTCAGAAGAGAAGCCAGAACGCACGGGAGCATTGTCTAAGGCAGATAATGCTAAAGCAACAGACTCAGCACGGCTTGACCCGCCAGACACTGTAAGAGCACCATAGTTAGCAACAATCTTCGTCAGAGCAGTATCGCCTTTCGGAACAGTAACAACGATACGTGAAGCAACACCAGAAGCATCAACGCCAGCTAGAGCCCACTCTAATAAGGTCTTGCCAGAATGTTGAACAGCAGCTTTAGGGATACCGTATCCAAGACGAGTACCAGAACCAGCGGCAAGAACGACGACGGCGAACGACGCTACTGGAGATGTTCCAGCAACGTCGTCCGCCATCTGAGAAAAACTATCGGTATTAGTCACAGCCATGAGCCTACCGGATAGAAAAGAATAAATATTCTAGATTTTTAGACGTCTTCGAGAATTTTATCGAGTTCTTTCTCAGCAGATTGTTCGTCAATATCTTTAGCCAAAGCAACCTCGGACGAAAGAATCTGACGAGCTTTAGCGAGCATACGTTTCTCACCAGCAGAAAGACCACGGTCGTTCTCGCGACGCCATAAGTCACGAACGACCTCAGCAACCTTAATCACGTCGCCGGAAGCAAGTTTCTCAACATTTGCTTTATAACGACGAGACCAGTTCGCGGCTTCTTCAGTATCTTGAGCCTGCAACACGTCGATAACTTCTTGTAAGCCGCGTTCATCAACGACATCACGCATGCCCACCATATCAACGTTCTCAGCAGGTACCTCAATCACAAGGTCGCCCTGAGCAACCTTGAGTTTTAAGTACATTTTTTCTTCACCACGAATAGTGCGCATCTTAATTTCTTCGATTGTTGCAGCACCGTGGTGAGGGTAAACGACGGTTTCGCCAACCTCAAAAAGCATATGGATAAACCCCTTTCAGCTTAACTAGTCTATCATGGGAAGATTTAAGAACCACCAGAAGTAATTTTTAAGCCACAAAAACCTTATATTTAGCATTTATCCGCCTTTTCATCCACCCTCCATTGAGCAGATACAGACGTTCCGTCGTTAAACCGTTAGACTGTATACGAAAGACCCTAATATTTTCAGTTGTATTGAGACACACACATTTACCTCAGCACAACGATAATGCTTCGTAACCATCAAGGAGTTCATGCCGTGAAGTTTGCCGTCTCCTCCACGCTCAAACGTGCAGCCGCTTGCACCACCATCGCACTTGCAGCGCTCACCACAACAGGCTGTGGATACATCTACACCCAGCCAACAACATTCCAATACTCACCCTCTGACGGCGTATCAGCAAACGTAGGAGACATTGCCGTACGTAACATTATGGTGATCGCAGAATCAGCAGACGCTGACGGGCGAGTTCTCGGAACTATCCTCAACAACGGCAAAGAAGACGCTACCGTCACCATCAACTTCCCTGCCGGTGCAGAAAACATCACCGTACCAGCAGGCAAAGAAATTCGTTTAGAAGATGAATCCCACAAACTCATCATCGACCCAGCTGGTGCAAACCCTGGGCTCATGCTACTTGACGTAAAAGTCAGCTCCAACGGACATAGCGAACCGGTAAACATTCCCGTACTTGACGGCACACTACCAGAGTACAAACCATTCGTTCCCAATGCCGCAATGTCTAGCGCAAGCGCAACACCAGCAGAATCTAGCGGACACTAAAACACGGCACCGCTTCTGTCATAAAAAAGCTGGTGGGCACTCACTGTGATGTGAGTGCCCACCAGCTTTTTTTTATCTGCCTATTAAACCGTAAAACCTAAGACTCAAACTTATAGCCCAAGCCACGCACCGTCACAACATAGCGAGGAGCTGAAGGATCTGGCTCAATCTTTGAACGAATACGCTTAATATGAACATCAAGAGTCTTCGTATCTCCCACATAATTAGAGCCCCATACACGGTCAATCAGCTGAGAACGTGTCAAAACTCGACCAGCATTACGCAAGAGCATCTCAAGTAGCTCAAACTCTTTTAACGGCATTGTCACCGTCTCACCGTCAACAGTGACGATGTGCCGTTCAACGTCCATACGCACAGGACCAACTTCGACAGCGCTCGAAGGCTCTAATTCTTCACCATCACTTTGACGGCGCAACACCGCTCGTACACGAGCAATAAGCTCACGAGAAGAATAAGGCTTTGTGACATAGTCGTCAGCGCCAAGCTCTAAACCAAGTACCTTATCAATCTCACTGTCTTTAGCAGTGAGCATAATGATAGGAACAGAAGACTGGGAACGTAGTTGCTTGCACACTTCCATACCCGACTGACCAGGAAGCATGACATCAAGAAGAACAAGGTCAGCACCATTACGTTCAAACTCAACAACAGCGTCAATACCGTTATCAACGACCTGAACGTCAAACCCTTCACGTCCTAGTAAGAAGGCGAGAGGCTCGCTCAAAGCTTCTTCATCTTCAACAACTAAGATCCTAGCCATATAGTTATGTCCTTTACATTCAGAAAATATAGCTCTCAACAATGTTTGAGCCTCTACAAAAATTGTACGAGCACACCTCGTCTACGGGGCGTAGGTGACGCTTTCTGACCCTAATAAGTCATGCTCAGTTTGTTCATCAACCATCGGCAAAGACATCGTAAACGTAGATCCTTGACCAACCTCTGACTCAAGAGATATCTCGCCGCCATGCTGAGCCATCACGTGCTTGACGATACTTAGCCCCAAGCCAGTGCCACCGGTCTGACGAGAACGAGCAGGATCAATACGATAAAAACGTTCAAAGATACGGTCTTGTTCCTCGCGAGCGATACCATTACCCTCGTCCGTCACAGAGATATAAATATTCTCTTCATCCTGACGAACAGAAACCGTCACATGCGTTGATTCAGGAGAATAACGGATAGCGTTCTCAATGAGGTTACGTAACGCAGTACCTAAAAGCTCAGGGTCTCCGTGCACCAAATGCTTCGCCCACCCTTGAGAACTCAACGTGATATTTTTACCCTCAGCAGTAATACGGTTTCTATCAATGGCACCGGTTATTAGGTCGTTGACGTCAACAAGCTGAGATTGACGCACCACATCAGCAGACTGCAACCGAGAAAGCTCGATGACGTCTTGGACCAAAGAAGCTAAACGACGAGACTCTTTCTGTAACCGTTGTGAAAAATACTCTACTGATTCTGGGTCGTCTGAAGACGATTCGATGGCCTCTGCCATCAACCCAATAGCACCAACAGGTGTTTTAAGTTCATGAGAGACGTTGGCAACAAAGTCATTACGAATGGTTTGAACTCGAGCGATTTCGGTACGGTCATCGGCAAGAACTAAAATATATTCATCGCGCAAAGGAGCGACACGTAAATCAATGACAAGAGTACTCTTAGTCGTTACTCCACGGATTAAAGATATTTCACGTTCTGCGATAGTGCCACCGCTACGAGCCTGACGAATCATCTCAATCATCTCTTCGCACACGATGGTGTGCCCACGGACCAGCCCTAAAGCATATGCACCGGGTGAAGCTTGAACCACACCGTCAACAGCGTCCACCACAACATAGGCGCGACCAATTACGGCAAGCACTTCGGCAGCGCCGTCTTGAATACTTGGCTCTTCAATATCTGCCCATTGCGCACGTTCACGGTCACTTTTAGTGACAGCCCACATGCTCAATACGCCAATAGCAAGACCAACCATAATAAAAATTAGAGCAATGAGGATAGGGTCCACAAACACCAGCTTATTCTTAACAGACGCAGAAGGAAAACTAGAAGAACATCAAAAGATGAATGTTCACCTGCAATTTCCCTTCCAGACAAAACGACGGCGCCCCTAGACAAGCTAGAGACGCCGAAGAAAACAATCTAGATATTATTTTTTGCCTTGGTTAGCAACAGCCTTAATTGCTTCAGCTGCAGCAGCAGGATCAAGATATTCACCAGCTTTAAGCGGTTGGAAATTCTCGTCCAACTCGTAGTACAGCGGAATGCCAGTAGGAATGTTCAAACCAGCGATGTCTTCGTCAGAGATACCTTCAAGGTGCTTGACCAAAGAACGCAAGGAGTTACCGTGAGCTGCAACGAGAACAGTCTTACCAGAAGCTAGGTCTGGTTTAATGTCTGATTCCCAGTAAGGAAGCATACGTTCTAGAACATCCTTGAGGCATTCGGTACGAGGCGCGTTCTCGATATCAGCATAACGAGGATCGTTCGCCTGAGAGTACTCGTCGTTATCGTCGAGTGCAGGAGGTGGAACGTCATAAGAACGACGCCATGTCATGAACTGCTCTTCACCGTATTTTTCAAGAGTTTCGGATTTATTTTTGCCCTGTAGAGCACCATAGTGACGCTCGTTCAAACGCCAGTTACGTTTGACAGGAATCCACAGACGATCTGCAGCGTCAAGAGCGAGGTTTGCGGTATTGATAGCGCGGCGTTGTAGAGAGGTGTGAACAACATCGGGAAGGATATTGCGCTCTTTGAGCATTTGTCCACCGCGTTGAGCTTCTGCGCGGCCCTGTTCGGTGAGGTTAACGTCCACCCAACCGGTAAAGAGGTTGAGTTCGTTCCATTCGGACTGGCCGTGACGGAGTAATACTAGTTTGTAAGTCATATCTCCATTGTTCCACTACTATCCACACATGCAAAGGTATTCCCACTTAAAAATCCCTAAAAGTTCTGGAAAATACGCGATGAACATCAAGAAAAAATACAAGAAATCTTATAAATACACTAATCAATGCACAATAGAGGGGTTTATGATGCGCGATAACAGCACATCACAAACCCCTCAGAATCTTTTGCGTTTAGTTGTGTTTAATAGTCTTTATTGCGACGTACCGTAACAACTGGGCGGACATCAGCTAAGAACACACCAGCCGCAATCGCCGCAAAAAGCTGGAAGAACAAATTAGGGACACCACCCTGAGACAACGTCAAAAGAGCCAAAGCAGAAGCCAAGACACTACCACCAGTTAAGGCAACCCAAAAAGTCTTAGTCCGTTTAAAAGCCGACTGATAAGCATAATCAGTAGCACGAACAGCATCTAACAATGCCCATAAAGACAAACCAGCAACAACCAGAGCGAACAAAGCAGATACGCCCCACTGAAAATACACAACAATAGATAGAGGACTCATATAACACAGCCTATCATTTGGCTAAACCATCAAGAGCTTCACACAAGTCAGCGTATAAATCATCAACATGCTCAATACCCACAGATAAACGAATCAACGATTCAGGAATACTCTCTGGCTCCGAGGGATGACGACGACGACGCTCCACCAAAGATTCCACACCACCTAAACTCGTTGCAGGAGTCCACAACCGCAAACGCTCCACCACCTGCTGAGTCTGCACCGCATCAGCGTCAAGAACAATACACAGTACAGCACCAAAACCATTCATCTGTTGGCGAGCGCGCTCATACCCAGCATCCTCCGGAAGACCCGGATAACGCACCTGTGCGACAGCAGGATGCTTACTCAAACGCTGAGCCAGTTCCAGCGCATTACTCATAGAACGTTCCATACGTAAAGACAATGTACGAATACCCCTTAACGCTAACCATGCTTCCATCGGGCCAGCAATAGCGCCATGTAACGTACGATAACGCAAAATAGCTTCCCGTAACGGCTGATGAGAAGTTATCGCAATCCCTAAAAGAACGTCAGAATGCCCTGATAGATACTTCGTTGCAGAATGAACCACCACGTCAGCGCCCAAAGCTAAAGGCTGCTGAACTAAACCTGTTGAAAAAGTATTATCGACAACAGAAAGCACGCCAAGCCGTTGAGCAGCACTCAAAATCGTGGGTAAATCAGCGACTTCTAGCATGGGGTTTGTGGGGCTCTCTAACCATAAAAGCGCTTCAGGGGCAGAATAATGAGGAGTTTTTCCAGCTAAATCATATTTTTGAGAGACTCTCTCTAAAGCATCAAGAACTTCTTGAGTGTTCTCGATATCTAAGCGAATCACCTCAGCAACACCACGACGTTGCAAGTCTTCAGCAATTGTTGCTGAGCTCATGTACACGTGACGTGGAATCAGGATCGTTGCACCAGCAGGAACTAAATCCATGACCGCAGATATAGCTGCCATTCCTGACGAAAAGACAAGCCCCGGAAGAGACGCGCCCTCAATACCAGCGACGACTTCTTCAAAACCATTCCACGTAGGGTTGTCAAAGCGTGCATAGACCTTGTCATGGTCAGGGTCTACAGTGCCTGCTCCACGATACGTTGAGGAGAAAATAACAGGAGGGTTCACCGGAGCATCGTGCTCTGGGGCTGGACGACCAGCGCTGACCACATATGTTGCTGCAGAAATGTCTTTTGCTGTACTCATACCCATTAGACTACGCTGAACTCAACCATCCACAATAGTACGTACACTTTTTAACAGCAGAAAACATTTCTATTACTTACCGCAGAAGACACTTTTGAGCTAAGTACCTATTTCTATTGCTTTGATACTCTTATAAGCGTGAGCGAATCTCTAAACTATAGTGCACAGCACCGCGCAACAGGACATCTAGGTAACGGAATATTCGTTGTCTTTGAAGGTGGCGATGGTGCTGGTAAATCTACCCAAGTCAAACTCTTGGAGCGACGACTACGCCAAGAAAACTACGATGTTATATGCACCCGAGAGCCGGGAGGCACCGCCATCGGTGAGAAACTGCGTCAGCTCGTCCTCGAAAATGCAGAAACAACTATTGACGCGAGAACTGAAGCTCTCATCTTTGCGGCATCACGTGCCGCTCACGCCCAACAACTCATCCGCCCAGCCTTAGCAGAAGGTAAAATTGTACTATGCGACCGGTATATTGATTCTTCTGCCGTTTATCAAGGTGTTGGGCGGGAACTTGGCCAAGAAAACATCACAAACCTTTCACTCTGGGCCACTGAAAACCTGCACCCAGATATTACGTTCTTACTCAACCTGCCCTTAGAGAAAAGCCGACAACGCACTCATCGTCGAGGACAACAAGACCGTCTAGAAGCAGAACCAGATAGCTTTCACCAAAAAATACAACAAGCATTCAATGATTTACCACAATCAGCTTCAGCAAAAACACACCATTACGTGTGTATTGATGCGCAAGAAGACATTGAACAGATTCACCAAAATATCTATGCCCACCTCATCCAATATATTCAGGAGCAAGGATGAGCATCTGGAATACACTCATCGGACAACCAGAAGTTGTAGAACAACTCCGTCAACAAGCCCAGTTAGAACGTCCTACACATGCATGGCTTTTTACAGGCCCGCCCGGTTCAGGACGATCAACCATGGCACGAGCATTTGCCGCATCCTTACTCTGTGAAGAGCCCAACCCTCAACGTCGTGGGTGTGGAGTATGCAAAACCTGCCATAGTGTTTTACGCGGTACCCACGCAGATTTGACGCACTTTTCCACTGAGAATATCAACATTAAAATTGAGCAGGCAAGAGAACTCGTCACCAAAGCTCAAGATAGACCTGCCGTAGGGCGCTGGCGTATTATCATCGTCGAAGATGCCGATAGGATGCCAGAAAGAACATCTAACGTCTTGCTCAAAGCCATTGAAGAACCACCAGAACATACCATCTGGATTCTTTGTGCACCATCCCCCGTAGATGTTCTGGTAACAATTCGTTCTCGTTGTAGACCCGTCACGCTGCGAGTACCTCATCGAGAAGAAGTCGTTAAACTTCTTGCCGGTATCGAAGGGTATCCAGAAGCTCTTGCACGTCATTGTGCGTCACTGGCACAAGGACATATTGGGGTTGCCCGTCATCTTGTACGTTCTGCTGAGGCACGTCAACGCCGTGAACAGGTAGTTCGTATGCCTATTTTTCTTTCATCTGTTCCAGCAGCAATGCGTGCTGCTCAAGAGCTCGTTAATATCGCTCAGGCAGAAGCCGATCATACGTCAAAAGAACGACATGAACGTGAGCTGCAAGAGCTTTTGAGGTCCCTTGGAATAGCAGAAGACGAACAGATAACACCCAATGTTAAAGCTCAGATTCGTCAGTTAGAAGAAGAGCAGAAACGTCGTAGTCGGCGAATGGCTACCGACACGTTAGACCGTTTTCTCATTGATCTGCAAACGGTGTTTAGAGACGTGCTGACGATACAGCTTGGTACTGGTTCTGCACTGATTAATACTCACCTCACCGCAGAATTACATGATTATGCGCAACGAATGAGCCCAGAACAAGCACTCGGACATTTAGATACTTTGAGGCTAACACGTAAACGTATTTCAACGAATGCTAGTGCAAAACTCGCTTTTGAAGCGATGATGTGTTCCTTTATTCAACGATAATCAACCGTGTTATAGGAAGAGAAGCCTCGAGTGAAGACCAATGGCCGTTATATGTAAATCTTCTAAATTTTTAGAGTATAGAATTTTATCTGCTCTCATGCTTTCAGAAGCGTCTGAGGGAATAAGAACAATAGCATCTCCGTTTCTGGTGTATACAGCAACAGGAAGGCTCTCATCGGCGTCTCTAGTTGCAGTCTCTGGTGCTATTCCTGCAATTCTTGTAGGAATACTAGGCTCTCCACAAGTTGAGAAGCTCAACAGGCAAAAAATCATTGCTTACTCTAACATTCTGCAATCTATTCTATTAATAACATTGCCTCTGACATGGGCTTCTGCCGGTATTTTTGCGATGATGGTTATCTCTTTTATTTCTTCTAGCGTAGGTGCATTAGAACGACCCGCGATGTACTCTAGCCTGCCTCTTATCTTTGGAGAGAACTATCAAGACTTTATCGGAAAAAGAGCTGGTGTCTCATTCTTCATGCAATCAGTTAGCCCCGTAATGGGTGGCGCTCTAGTAGGTTTTATCGGCGCTTCGCACACACTTGTCATCTGTGGCATTCTCTATGGTGTATATGCTTTGCTCATATACACCATCAAAAATTTTGATACAGACTATAAAAATCGGGCCAAAAAACATCAAGGCCAAAAGAATATCGACATGGTCAAAGCGGGCATTGAGATAGCCAGAAATATCCCAGCATTAAAGACCCTGTATATTTTCTGGTTCTTCTCAATGACAGCAGTTCCTATTGGTGTTCTTTCTGCAGTTCCATACGTGAGCGAAAATTTAGGGCTAACCAGTTTTGAGTTTGGGATTGCGTCAGCTTGCTATGGTGTAGCAACGATTTCTAGTTCTATAATCGCTGGCAAAATGAAGTTCCGAGGAGGAGCACGGTCCTGGCTTCTAGCATCTGGAACAATATACGGACTCACCAATATGCTGATGGGCTTTGAACCCCAATTTCTGATGTTTTGCATCTTATGGTTCATATGGGGTCTTGCGTATGGCCCAGAAGAAGTTGTTGGCAACTTAGTATTTGTTCAATCTGCACCAGAAGAGTTTCAAGGGCGATTGTTTTCTCTTATGACAGTTGTCATGACCGGCGGAATGCTCATCGGAAATTCACTCGTTGGCCCGTTATCGGATAGGTTAGGTCCTCAATGGGCAATGGTTTTAGCTGGCATCATTTTTATCACCTCAACAATATGCAGTTTCACGTTCGGTCAAGGAGCACGAGAAATTGCTACTATCTCGATGACTTCTACCAAACCTACCAGCGATGAAGTTCGCTAAACATCGGTGAAATACGCAAACATACTATCGTTGAGGGACGCCATCTACATAAATATGGTTTGGAAGTAACGTCTGCTCATCCAAAATCAGGATATCTCCCGAATACCCTGGAGCAATTCGCCCATAGCTTCGCCCCAAACCAATAGCATGAGCAGCATGAGACGTTGCCGAAGCAACCGCAACGTCCAATCCCACACCAACAGAACGTACAGCGTGCTGCACGGCGTAGTCCATCGTCAAAGTGGAGCCAGCAAGAGAATCCCCATGTACTAAACGAGCAACACCATTCTCGACTTTGACATCTAAAGTACCCAAAATATACAAGCCGTCGGGGTTACAAGCAGCTGACATCGCATCAGTTACCAAGACAATACGTTCTGGAGCCTCACGGAAAAGAGTATGCACTACTGATGGGTGGACATGAATACCGTCATTAATAACTTCTAGAGACACAGATTGTTCTTCTAAAGCGGCGATCACCGGACCGGGGGCACGATGGTGAATACCGTTCATCCCATTAAACGTGTGGGTCAGTAGTGAAGCGCCTGCAGCAAAAGCCTGCTGAGCTTGCTCATAGGTGGCGTTTGTATGGCCAACAGCTACAGCTGTTCCAGCACTAGTAAAACGTTGTATTGCAGATAAAGCACCATGACGTTCAGGGGCTAAAGTAATCTGTCGGAGGTGTCCGTCTGAAGCTTCAAGCAGTCTCTCGACGTCTTCAGCTAATGGGTCTTTGAGCAGTTTTTCGGGGTGAGCACCCTTATGTTGTGGGTGAAGAAACGGCCCTTCGGCGTGGAATCCAAGAACCTGCGAATCGTCTTTGAGTAGCTGTTGAAAAGTGCTCAGAGCGCCTGCCATATGTTCTATCGAGTTCGTCACGAACGATAAGACGCTTCGGGTTGTTCCATGCTGACGGTGGGCGTTGAGTGCAACACGTGCAGTATCAAGATTTGCCTCATCATAGGCATGCCCTCCCCCGCCATGATGATGTATATCAAGATATCCGGGAACGACGGGCGCGCCCTGTGCATCAACAATACGGGTATCAGGGGTTTGTTTTGTCTTCCATTCAGAGGTGCTCAGAATATCGATGATTTTTCCGTCCTCAACGAGAACTGCACTATCGGGATAAACGCCGCCGATGGTTCCGTCGTAGACGGTTGCTGAATGAATCAGAAGAGAAGACATGGTATATATTCACACCTTTAGGATGTTATAAATCAACAATTTTGAGGTTATAGCCGAGGTTTTGAACTTCCTCAGCAAGTTCTGGTCGCAGCTGAGAGTCGGTAATCACTTCTGAGATATTTTCGACTCCGCCCACACTAGAGAATGAGCGTTTTCCAAACTTTGAAGAATCAGCGACAATAAAAGTTTTTTCTGCACGTGTTGCCATCGCAGAGTTCACCATGGCCTCATATTCGTTCACTGTTCCCGGCCCATTTTGGTCAAAACCGTTTACACCGATAAATGCCAAATCGAGGGAGATGTTTTTGAGCATGTCGGTCGCAAAAGGCCCTGTAATTTCGTAGGAGTAGCTGTTGACTTCACCACCGATGAGAACAATTTTGATACGCGAGTTCTCGGCGAGCGCATAAGCGATGTCTACGGCGTTGGTGACAACGGTCAGAAGAGGTTGAGCGGGGGTAAGTTCAACATCTTGGTGTTGGTAGACCCATTGTGATAGTTCGCGGGCGACTTCTCCGACGGTGCTACCTCCTGTAAAGCCAATAATCATGCCAGGTTGTAGATGCTCGATAGCAGCACGTGCGATAGCGGTTTTTTGTGGTAGGTGAGAAGAGTCTCTACGGCTCATAGGGCTGGCGAGGACGTTTTGGTTACTTTGTGCTCCGCCACGGGTTCGTTGCAGAAGACCTTCGCCGGCGAGGTAGTCGAGGTCTCGTCGGGCTGTTGCAGCTGAGATGTCTAGGGCGTCAATAATTTCGTTGACGCTAAGGCACTGGCGTTCGTTGAGGAGTTCCAGTATTTCGGCATGTCGTTGGCTGCGCATCGTCGGTCGTGTTCCATTCACTATGAGCTAGTTATTTGAGGTTATTCTCAACGCACTTTAACCGGCGAAGACGCTCAATAGTCGGGCGGCTTCTGCGCTTAACGCTTCTCGTGCAGCACCCAAGTATTTGCGGGAGTCCACAACTGTTGGGTTTTGGTGAAGGTATTGTGCAATAGCTTCAGTAAAGAAACTGTTAAGGTGTGTTGATACATTGATTTTAGTCATACCGGAGCGGATTCCTTGGAGAATCTGTTCATCGCTGACACCAGAAGATCCGTGAAGGACGAGTGGGACACCAGCAGATTCACGTAATTGTGTGATGAGTTCGTGGTCTAGTCGTGCGGTGCGTTCGGTCATGGCGTGTTCGCTACCGACGGCAACAGCTAGGGTGTCTACCCCTGTGGCTTGTACAAACTCGTGTGCTTCGGTGGGGTCGGTGCGTACACCAGGGGTGTGGGCACCTTTTTTGCCTCCGATTTCTCCAAGTTCGGCTTCTACGCTGGCGCCGTTGCGGTGGGCGTACTCTACAACTTTGACCGTGGCGGCGAGGTTTTCTTCATACGGTAGGGTGGAGCCGTCGTACATGACGGAGTTAAAACCGAGGTCGATAGCTTGGCAGGCTAAGTCTACTGATTCGCAGTGGTCTAGGTGTACTGCGATGTTTGCGGTGGAGAGTTGTGCGATGTCGATCATGGCTTGCCCCAGTGGGGTGAGGTTGCCGTGGAAGTTGATGCAGTTATGGCTTAGTTGCATGATAACGGGTAAGCCTGTTGTTTCGGCAGCTTGTGCGATGGCTTCTGCTGTTTCTAGGTGGACGACGTTGAAGGCTCCGATTCCTCTGCGGTTTTGGTCGGCGGCGCGTACGAGGTCGATGGTGTTGATTTGTGGCATGGTTTTCTTTCCTGTCGTGGTTGTGTTCAGTGGTTGTGTTCAGGGGATAAAGGTTTGGGTTAGCGGATTTTTTCCATCAGGATGTTGGTGTTGAGGGATTCCCATTCGGTGCCAATAGCTCCGGCGATAGGTTGTGTGAGCGCTGAGGCAGACCAGCAGATTGCTCGGCGGAGGAGTTCTTCGGTGGGAAGTTTGTCGATAAGTCCGGTAGCGAGTGCTGCGACGAGTGCGTCTCCGGCGCCGGTGGGGTTACCTTGCAGTGGTTGGGCGAGTTTGGCACGGTATGCCTGATGGTGGTTGATGAAGTACAGCCCGTCTTCTGCGCAAGAGACGATGATGTTTTGAGCGCCGAGGTTTTGAAGTTTTTTGACAGCGGTGAAGAGTTCGTCTGATTGGGTGGCTTCGAGAAGTTCAGAGTAGTTGGGTTTGAGGTAGTCGGCGTGTGCTTGTGCTGCGTCGAGGAGGTGTTGCCCTGAGGTGTCTACGATGAAAGTGCTGCCGTAGCGTTGGCAGAGCGTGCTGATGTCGCTGATGAGTGTGGTGGGTGCTGCTGGTGGGAAAGAGCCAGAGAGCGTTACGGCACAGTGCTCGTAGTGTTTGAGGGTGTCTTCTAGGGTATTGAGGATTCCTTCATACACGTGGCTTGGGTGTTCTGCACCGTTTTCGTTGATGATGGTGGTGGAGGAGTCGTGTTTTTGGTGTATTGCGTAGGTGCTACGTAAAGGTGTGGGGGTAGGGGTAAAAGCCGTGTGCACACCGTCGTTGAGGGGGTACGTTGTGTTGCGTTGCTCAGCTTGTCGTTGGTGAAGCTCTTGGAGAGATTCTTGACAGATGGGCCCTAGAGCCACAGCCGTATAGCCTTGTTCGGCGGCGACGTTGGCGACGTTGAGTCCTTTACCTCCGAGGCGACGTTGAGCAGCGGGAATGCGTAGTGTTGATTCTGCGCTGAGGTGCTCGATGGTGATGGTGATGTCTAGTGCGGGGTTGAGCGTGATAGCGACAACGGCTGATGTGTTCATGGCTTTTACCTCTACCTTCAGTTTGTGCTTAGTTGAGGATGACTGAGCGTGTGAGGTTGCGTGGCTGGTCGGGGTCTAGCTCGTTGGCTAGGGCTGTTTCGAGTGCTACGAGGTGTTGGCGTGCAAGGTCTGCCATGGGGTCTAGGTCTTGGTTTTCGAAGCGTGCACCGGTGGCTTCTACTTGTTCGCGAAGGCCTGCTGGTGCTGGTCCGAATTGCCAGGTGATACGACCTTTTGAGGCGATAGCGATGGGGCCGTGTCGGTATTCCATGGAGTTGTAGGATTCTGTCCATTTTTGCGAGGATTCACGCATTTTTAGTGCCGCTTCGGTGGCGATGGGTGCTGTCCAGCCGGTACCGAGGAATGAGTATTGTTCTGCGTTGATGAGTTCTGGATCTAGTGGTTCGGATAGTGCTCGTTCGCAGTCTTTGATGGCGTTTTGGCAGATGTCGCGGCTGTGGATGGAGGAGCGGAGGAGCATGAGTGCGGTGGTGGCGAAGCGGGTTTGTACGACGGATTGTTCGTCGGCGAAGCCGAGGTCTATGACGCGGTCTGCTAGTTCTGCTACGGGTGAGTCTGCGACTCCGACAAGTACGGTGATGGGTTTTTTCCCTTTGACGGATTCCATGAAGGTGATGATTTCGCTGGTGGTTCCGGAGCGGCAGATGATGAGGTATTCGTCGTAGTCGCGTTCGGTGGGTACTTCGGTTGCGGTGAAGGCGTCGGTGATTCCGTGTCCTTCGTTTTCGCGTAGTGCGGCGTAGCTTTGTGCCATGAACCAGGATGTTCCGCATCCTACGGCTGCGACTTTTGTGCCGTCTTGGGGTAGTGCTGAGGTGTCTAGTTCGAGTGCTTGTGCCCAGGTTTGTGGTTGGCTGAGGAGTTCTTCTTTCATGTGGGCGCCGGGGGTTGTCATAGTTGTGGCCTTTCTGTGTTTGGTGTTGGGGTTTTTCTCAAAATCCATCACCCAATTAATCAAAAGTTTTCACAATTATGATTACATATGATTCTTTTGGTGTCTACAAGAATAATTTTCAATCAGTCACATTTACTCGCCAATACTCCACCAAAAACCCTAGAAACCAAGAAGATTACCCTAGAAAATCGGCATTTAACATGAAAAGCACGTTACTAAAAGTCAGAAATCACTTTATTTAACAAAGTGACTAATTTTGATTATTTTGCGAAAACTTCACTCAACTTGCTTTACATCAGTCATTTTCAATCATTATGATGGCTTGTGTAACAGTTGAGAAAGATGAGGTGGTCTCAATGACCTTCGTACCAGACGTTGTTTCAGCCCAACGCACAGCAAAAGACTGGAGAGAAGCCATCAGCATCGTTGGTGAACTCTACGAAGAAGCCGGAATAGCGACCAAAGAATATACCGAAGCAATGATCAAAGGTGTCGAAGACTTCGGACCATATATGGTCTTCATCCCCGGCATTGCCATGCCCCACGCAAAAGCAACCAGCGGAGTCCTCAAAGCAGGAACAGCAGTCGTCACACTAGCTACCCCCGTAAAATTCGGCAGCAAAAACAACGACCCCGTCGACTTCCTCATTTCTTTCGCATCCGAAAGCACCGACGGACACATGGAAAAAATCCAAGAACTAGCAGACGTCCTCGGACAACAAGAACTCATCGAAAAAGCCCGTCAGGCGAGCAGCGACGTTCAACTGATGGAAGTTTTCACCCAATAAAACAACACAAAGAAAAGGTAATAATCATCATGATTTCAATTGCAACCGTATGCGGCATGGGACTCGGAACCTCTATGATGCTCGCAAGCCAAATCCGCACCCTCCTCAACGCAGAAAACATCGACGCAAAAGTACAAGCCATCGACCTTGGCTCCTTCAAATCACAACCCTCAGACATCGTCGTCACCACCACCGGAATGGCAAAAAATGTTGAAGGAACCAAAGCAATCGTCGTACTCATCGACAACCTCATCGACAAAAATGAAGTCAAAACCAAAGTACTCGCCGCAGTAAACGACTTCACCGCAGGCAACTAGCCACACCACTCCCCATTCCCCATATAGCTTGAGGTAGAAGCAATGAACTCTCTCCTTGACTTTTTCGTACAACTCATCCAAATCCCCGCAATCATCGTCGGATTCATTGCGTTCATTGGGTTAGTCGCACAGAAAAAAGCAGCCGATGAAGTCATCACCGGCACCATCAAAACAGCACTATCACTACTTATCATCGCCGGCGGTGCAACAGTCCTCATCCAAGGCCTAGCACCCATCCAAAAGATGTTCGAAATGGCGTTCCCCGCCAGCAACATCACCACATTCGTCACCTTCGACGAAGCCGTCGTCTCAGCAGTACAAACCGGACCAGTAGCAGCCCTCGGCTCACAAATTGGTCTCACCATGCTCTTCGGCTACATCGTGCACCTACTCCTCGCACGATTCACCCCATGGCACTACGTCTACCTCACCGGACATATGATCTGGGTACACGCCGGCGCATTCACCATCGCCATCTACCAACTCGGACTAGGCCCCGTATGGACCGTCATCATCGCCTCCCTCATCGACGGCGCATACATGACGTTCGCCCCCGCCATCGCACAACCCTTCGTCCGTCGTATCACCGGCGGAAATGACGTCGGCTTCGCACACGGACAAACCCTCCTCAACGTCCTCGCCGGATACCTCGGCATGGTCGTAGGAAACAAAGAAAAATCCACCGAAGACATCAAACTCCCCGAGAAACTCTCATTCTTCCGCGACGTTGCAGTATCCACCTCCATCGTCATGATGATTGTCTCACTCGGCTCAGCACTAGCAGCAGTCAGCTCCGCAGGAGTAAGCGCCTTCGAAGCACCCGTAGCAGACGGCGGCATCTCCGACGGACAAAGCTGGGTCATCTTCTCCTTCATGATGGCCATGCAATTCACCGCAGGTATGCTCATCCTCCTCTACGGTGTCCGCATGCTCATCGGCGAAATCGTTCCCGCATTCGAAGGTATCTCCCAAAAAGTTATCCCCAACGCCATCCCCGCGCTGGACGTTCCTGTACTCTTCGCCTTCGCCCCCAACGCACTACTCATCGGCCTCATCTCAGGTCTCATCGGCCAAATCACCGGCATGGTTATCTGCGTTGCACTAGGTTGGCCAGTACCAATCCCCTCCATGATCGTTGCATTCTTCGCATCCGGTACCGCAGCAATCTTCGCAAACTCTACCGGCGGACGAACCGCAGCATGGCTAGGAGGCTTCCTCTGGGGATTCCTCGGCTGGATTCTCATCTCCTTCGCCTACCACATCAACGCCTTCGGCGACCTACCCGCCCTCGGCGCATCAGGACTAGGCTTCACTGTTCCTGACGCCATTGTACCGGGCATCATCATCCACTGGATTGGACAACTTCTCGGCATCCTCGCCTAAGAACACTCCCCCAATCCACATCACATACCCCCCCCATTCGACTCATACATCGTAAAGGATGGTCATCATGTCACAGCTACTGGATAGCTACTACCAACAAATCATCTCACTTCTCGAAAAAATTCGTGAAGAAGAAGTCCCCACCATCGACAAAGCCGCACAAGCTATCGCAGAACGCGTAGCACAAGGCGCACGCATCTTCGCTTTCGGCGCTTCACACTCCAGCCTTCCCGTACAAGACATCGTCTACCGTGCCGGCGGACTCATGCTCATCAACCCACTCTACGCACCCGGTGTTGAAGCACTCACCACACGCCCAACCACCCTCGGGTCGCAGATGGAACAGATGCCCGGATACGCTGAAGTAGTGCTCAACAATGCACCACTCAAAGAAGGAGACGTCCTCATCGTAGTCTCCGTCTCCGGACGCAACGCACTCCCCGTAGAGCTCGCACGTGAAGCACGCGCTCGCGGCATTTTCGTCGTAGGACTCACCTCCTCTAAATACACCGAAGCGGTCACCTCACGTGTACCCGACGGAACCAAACTCAAAGACCATGCAGATATCCTCATCGACAACCAAGTAGATGCAGGAGACGCAGTGCTGAGCCTAGAGGGCGTGCCTCAGAAGTTCACCCCTGCATCTGGAGTCACCTCCACCGCAATCTTGCATTCACTATCTGCAGGTATTATCGAGAATCTTGTGGCACAAGGTATCAGCGCACCAGTATTCCTCGCTGCAAACCTTGACGGCGGTGCAGACTGGAACGCACAGCACATGGCTGAGAATAAGGACAAAATCTTCTACCTCAACTAAGAAGATATATAACTCTTCACAAGCAGTATGAAGCGGTGGCGTTCTCTCATCTTTTAAGAGAACGCCACCGCTTTAAATATGGGGAAAATGAGCAAACCGCTCAACACATATTAGTTCCTAAAACCGTGAACAGGAGAAGGAATTCTTCCACCGCGAGCCGCAAATAGTTCAGAAGATTCAGCGTGAATAGGCATCACAGGAGCCCGCCCTAGAAGCCCACCAAACTCCACCATCTGCCCGACCTCAAGACCAATAGCAGGAATAACACGCACCGCAGTTGTCTTATGATTCATGACGCCTATTGCAGCTTCATCAGCAATCATGGCAGCAATCGTAGATGCTGACGTATCACCGGGAATAGCGACCATGTCTAACCCGACAGAACAAATGGCTGTCATTGCTTCGAGCTTATCAAGAGTAATTTTCTGTGCGGCAGCTGCTTCAATCATGCCAATATCTTCTGATACTGGGATGAAAGATCCAGATAACCCACCAACATGAGAGCAGGCCATCATGCCACCTTTTTTCACAGCATCATTGACTAGCGCTAAAGCAGCAATTGTGCCGTGTGTACCAACGCTCTCTAGGCCCATTTCCTCAAGGATATGTGCCACAGAATCTCCCACCTCGGCGGTAGGGGCAAGAGATAAATCAACGATGCCGAACTGAACGCCTAGACGTTCTGCGGCGAGGTTTCCGACGAGCTGCCCAACACGAGTAATTTTAAAGGCCGCTTTCTTCACTGCTTCTGCGCATGCATCAAAAGATTCGCCGCGGACTCGTTCAAGAGCACGTTTAACCACGCCGGGTCCAGAAACTCCTACAGAAATAACGGTGTCAGCTTCTTGTACACCGTGGAATGCACCCGCCATAAAAGGATTATCAGATACGGCATTCGCAAAAACCACAAGTTTAGAGCACGCAAAACCATGTTTATGAGCTGAGCCTTCTGCCGTTTGACGAATAACTTCACCCATCTTAGCGACAGCGCTCATATTAATGCCGGCTCGAGAAGACCCAATATTAACCGACGCGCACACAACGTCCGTTTCGTTAAGCGCCCGTGGGATACTCTCAAGCAAACGGCTATCTGCAGGAGTCATACCTTTATCGACAAGGGCGCTGAAACCACCGATAAAATCTACCCCAGTGGCTTTCGCTGCAGCGTCTAAAGCTTTCGCGTACTCCACATACTCTGTTGCCTCGCTAGCACCGGCAACTAAAGAAATAGGGGTAACAGAAATACGTTTATTGATGATGGGAATACCCAGTTCGGCTTCAATGCCCTCAACAACTTCAACAAGGTTTTGTGCGCGTTGAGTAATTTTTTGGTAAATCTTTTGGCAGGCAACCTCGGCCTGTGCATCAGCACAGTCCAGCAGAGAAATACCCATCGTTACCGTACGAATATCAAGCTTATCCTCCTCAATCATTTGCAGAGTTTCGAGGATATTAGCGTTACGATCAAAAACCATCACAGACTCCTAGAGGGTGTGCATTGCGTCGAAAATAGCTTCAGATTGAATACGAATTTTCAGACGCTGTTCCTCTTCTACACTGCGCATAGCCTCTTGTAGTTCTTGGATACTTTGAGTCTCGTCATCGAAACGTCCGTGCAAAATCATGGTGAAATAATCGTCCATGAGAGTCTGCGAAATATTGAGAATATTTACCTGATTCTTTGCCAATTCTGCGGCAACAGCTGCCACAATTCCTTGATGGTCGTGTCCGGTAACAGTCAAAATGATATTCATGGGGGTCTTTCTTTTGGCTCAGTAGCTGAGTCTATATGTACGCGGCGATGTAGGCTTCGCCAACACCGCTCATAGTGGTGGGGGTATCGCTGCCAGCATGTAACAGTGATTCTGTAGCACCGAGAGTGAGCTGAACATTAGGGGTGCTTATCGTCAGTTCTCCGCTTGTGCCAATCACTGCAGCAGCACCTTTAAAGGTATAAGAAACGCTCTGACCTTGAGAAAGTTTAACGCGTGTTACGCTCAATCGTGGATCCCACATGCTAAACACCCCAAGAGCGTCATCATCAGGTTGAGCACGCTGAACCACCGGCGCATCCTGTTGTACCGCAAGAATACGGATGAGCTCTTCAACATCAATATGTTTGGGGGTGAGCCCTGCTCTCATGACGTTATCGGAGGGGTTCATCAGTTCAATCGCTGTACCTGATACGTACGCATGAACTTGCCCGTCTGGAGTATACGCAGAATCGCCAGGGTGCAAGTGCAAAAGATTCATCACCATCGCAACCAGCGCCCCAATATCGGCAGGGTGCTTCTGCTGAAGAAGTTGCATCAACTGTGCAACATCGTAAAGGACACCCTCTACAACAGTAGGGTTCTGTTCTAACCATTGAGCAGTATGAGATAGCGTCACCTCTAGGTGACGCTTCGCGTCAGCTGTATCCATACGCAAAATAGCGGCAAGAAATTCTTTATCGTTAGGTGCTGTTAGTAGAGGTAGAAGCCACTGAAGGTCAAATACCTGCGCAATATGTTGTAGCTCTTCAACAGGACGTACACCGGTCAGAATCGTCATATCAGATAGAGCAATAACAGTCTCCGGTTTGGAATGCTCATCTTTATAGTTTCGGTGTGGAGCATCTACAGGAATATTTTGCTCATTTTCGGCGTGATAGCCGGCGAGCGCTTGTTCAGGCGTTGGGTGGACTTGAATAGAAAGAGGGGCGTCAATAGCAAGAATCTTGAAAAGAAATGGAAAAGTTGTGCCCTCATAATTCGAAGGTAAGAAGTGTTGAGGGTTCTGTTCGATGAGCTGATTGAGAGCTATGCGGTCTTCACCAATTAACGCGTATGAAGGGGCAGCATCATGTGCACCAACCCAAAGTTCTGCTTCTGGTTGTGTTGAGGGAGTTTCTTCTCCTCGCATTTTTGCTAAGGCGGTCAAAGAACCCCAAGCATAATTTTGTATTGTGTTTTCTAAACGTATTAGTTCACCCATAGCGTCCATCATATCCTTATCTATACTCTCGGGATTGTTTCATCAGCCAGAAGTATTTTTCAGTGTTTATAGCCATACCCTAGGAAAATAGTCCGGTATTACTGTGAGAAACAGTTAGAATAACCCCGTGAATACAATTGATCTAACCGCATCCTTTAAAGCGTACGATGTTCGCGGCATCGTTGGGGAAACTATTACTGAAGAAACTGTCCGTGCTACGGCAGCTGCATTCGTTGATGTTTTAGAACTTTCTGGTCAGAACGTCCTCGTAGGTAGCGACATGCGCCCATCTGGCGAGAGCTTCACCGAAGCGTTCGCTGAAGGTGCTACTGCTCGTGGGGCAAACGTCATCAAGATTGGCCTTATTTCTACTGATGAGCTGTATTTCGCGTGTGGTGTAGAAAATGCTGCTGGCGTGACCTTCACTGCAAGCCATAATCCAGCGGAATATAACGGCATGAAGATGTCTAAAGCTGGTGCCGTACCTATTTCTTCTGAAACCGGACTTTTTGATGTTCGTGACCGTGCCCAAGACTACCTCAATGAAGGGTCTATTCCTTCGGTAGAGAATGTTGGCTCTGTCAGCGAAAAAGACGTCCTCAAAGACTACTCGGAATATCTGCGTAATCTCGTTGACCTGTCGAATATTCGCCCTCTTAAAGTTGTTGTCGATGCCGGTAACGGTATGGGTGGAATGACCACCCCAGCAGTTCTTGGCGACTCTATTCTTCCTGGTCTACCTCTCGAAATTGTTCCACTCTATTTTGAGCTTGATGGAACTTTTCCGAATCACCCAGCTAACCCGCTAGAACCAGCAAACCTCGTTGATTTACAAAAAGCTGTTGTAGAGCATGGTGCTGATATTGGTCTAGCTTTTGACGGTGACGCAGACCGTTGCTTCGTCGTCGATGAAAAGGGTGAACCGGTTTCTCCTTCCGCCATTACCGCTATTGTTGCCGAACGAGAAATTGCTCGTGCGCAAGCTGAAGGCGTTGAAGAGCCCGTTATTATCTATAACCTCATTACGTCTAAGGCTGTACCTGAACTTGTGGAGAAGAAGGGCGCTCGCGCCGTAAAGACTCGTGTGGGTCATTCTTTCATTAAGGCTGTTATGGCTGAAGAAAATGGTGTCTTTGGTGGTGAGCATTCTGCTCACTATTATTTCAAGGACTTTTTCAATGCTGATACTGGCATGCTTGCGGCAATGCATGTTTTGGCTGTTCTTGGTTCTTCAGAGAATTCTCTTTCTCAGATTGCTGCTGAGTATTCTCCATATGTGGCTTCTGGCGAGATTAACTCTGAAGTTGCTGATAAAGACGCCACCATTGCTCGTGTGGTTGAAGCGTTGGGCGACGCTGTGGAGGTATCGACCATGGACGGTACCACTTTTGAGCACCGTTCTGAAGGATGGTGGGCTAATCTTCGCCCGTCTAATACGGAGCCGTTCTTACGCTTGAATTTGGAAGCTCCGGATCAGCAGACGATGGAACGTGTTCGTGATCAGATTCTTAGCATTGTACGTGCCGGCTAAGTCGTTTTTCTGTTCACGTTAAAGTGAAGAAGCTGCCCTGACGTTTTAGGACGTCAGGGCAGCTTCTTTTATTGAGGGGAAGAGAATTAGTGTTGTGCTGCGCGGGCGGTGTCGCGAAGCATCCACTGGTCAGGACCAAAAATTTCGTATTGGATACGAACACCGGGGATACCTGCGTCAATGAGTTGGCTTCTTGCGTTCTTCATGAAGGGAAGAGGCCCGCATAGGTATGCCATGGCGTTGGGGTCGATATCGAGTTGGGTGATATCTAGTCGCCCTTGATGTTCTCCGTCGTGGGAGTCTTCAAAGAATCGCACAATTTTTCCGTTCTGCAGTGAAGAGACGAGTTTTTCTGCTTCTTCACGTAGTGGCCAGCTTTCGGGGGTGCGGTCGCTATGTACGAGGACGACTTCACGGGTGGAGTTTTCGCGTACCATTTCGTCGAGGAAAGCGATCATAGGGGTGATGCCGATACCTGCGGAGAAGAGGTAGAGGGGGCTGTTTCCGTCGTCGCCAAACCCGCCGAGGGTGATGTCGCCGTAGGGGTTGGAGAGCTGGATGATGTCGCCGACTTTGAGTGCGTGGTGAATTTTTGTCATTTCACCGTTGGGGTCAAGTTTGCTGGCAATGCGGCGCTGGTTTTCTCCGGCTGGTAGCAGGGTGTATTGTCGGGCTTGGTTGAGGCCGTCTTCAGCTTTTGCGATGAGGCTGACGTATTGTCCTGCTTTTGCTGGGGTGAGGGGGACGTCGTTAGCTGCTTCAAAGGTCATGTCGACGACGTTATCGCCGGTTTCTACGCGTTTGATGAGGCGGAAGGGGGCGTGCATAACATCATTTGCTTGGGAAGCGTAGAGGCCTTTTTCGATGTTGATGAGGGCGTTGCCCATGAGCCAGTATACTTCGCTCCAGGCTTCGGCTACTTCTGGGGTGCAGGCGTCTCCGAGGTCTGCGGCGATGGCTTCAAAGAGGTATTTGTAGACGGTGGTGTATTCGACGGCTTGGAGTCCGAGGGATGCGTGTTTGTGGGCAACACGTGAGAGGACTTCGTCGGGGTATTTGTCGGGGTTTTTGAAGATGTAGTCTGCGAAGATGACGACGGAACCGGCGAGTGCTTGGGGTTGGGTTCCTTCGAGTTGGGAGGAACGTGAGAACATTCCGTCCATGAGGTCTGGTCGTGCGGCAAACATTCGGCGGTAGAACTCTGGGGTGATATGTGGCATTCGTTCTGCGACGACTGCCAGTGTTGCCTCGATGATGGGGCGTGACTTTTCTGAAAGCATGTGATGTCTCCTTAGTGACAGGTTGTGTATAAACCCGTTATTAAATTAGCATATTTCATGCAAGAATTACGTATTGGGAAACAAAAAGCAGGTCATCTCAATCAAGAGACAACCTGCCATAGCACAGCAAAAAGGCTATTACCCCTTACCAGAAGGCGATAATCCTAGTTGAATAAAAACCGGTTGCAATTGCTTCTGCGTCGGCAACGAAGAGATAACAACAGGGTCCAACACCTCATAAAACGCCTGACGAGCACGCGCCAAATGAACACGTACATCACACTCAGTATTGAGCAGACAAGAACTTTTTGCACCTTCACATTCAACAATCGGGCTATCGCGCTCAGTATGCCGCAACAACTGCCCAATCGTCACTTTCCGACCTTCTTCAGAGAGTTTCACACCCCCTGCGCGCCCTCGACTTGAAAGCACCCAACCCTGATGAGCTAAGAAAGCAACTGATTTTGTCACATGGTGATAAGGAGTTCCTACCCCTTCAGCAATAGCCTGAGTAGAGAGCTGATGCCCCTCAGCGCCAGAAAGTAGCATCATGATGCGTAAAGAAACATCTGAAAACGCTGTAAGTCGCATACGCTCACCTCCCATAGACTTTGCACAAAAGACAACAATAAAACTGTATCTGTTAGAAGAGAAAAACCCGAATAAAACTCCCTGACACTCAGGCACAGAAGTGTTTATTACCCTGATAAAACCCAAAAAATGTCCTTTTTTATGTCAAAAGTTTTCCTATCTCAGCTAACGACACTCCCGCCGTGTCCCCTAATTTGTTGTGCAAGGGGTAATATGTATAAAGCATTTGCATTTTAAGATTCCTCAGTGAATCTACTTGCACGAACCTCGTGTGGCGGGTATGCCCGATACATCAAGGATCTTCGGCAACAACGCAATAGACTTTTTTCACTCGAAACTAAGAAAGGGATTTCAATGTCCTCTCTAGAATCCTCAATTCAGGAACTCCTCTCCATCGAGGGCGCTTCCGGTGCAGCACTTGTTGATATTTCTTCTGGTATGGCTCTCGCTTCTGGCGGTGCTCCCGGTTTTGATTTGACCGTTGCTGCAGCAGGTAACTCTAACGTAGTTCGCGCAAAGCTCAAGACCATGACCGACCTTGGCCTTGGCGGAAACATTGAAGACATTATGATTACCCTCTCTAGCCAGTACCACCTCGTGAACGTACTCAACGCTTCTGAGACTTCAGGTCTTTTCGTTTACCTCGTACTTGACCGCAACACCGCTAACTTGGCACTTGCGCGCCACAAGCTCAACAGCATTGCTTCACGCATTTCCCTCTAAACTTCTTCGTTTCTAGAGGTACGAAATAAGGGTGTATCGTCTCGTCACACGAAACGATACACCCTTATTCTTTAAATAATATTTGGGGTCTACCTTTGAAAGGTAGACCCCAAATATTATTTAAAGCTCGTCGTCGCCAATAGCAGCTTCCATCAACGTATCTTCAGTAGCTTCTTCATTACTCTGAATAGACACCAGCTTGCCGTCGTGCATCACAGCGATACGGTTGCACAGCTCAATCAATTCAGACATATCCGAACCAATCAGAATAATCGAGGTACCTTTTTCTGTGAGTTCCTTAAGCATCTTGTAAATTTCAGATTTAGCGCTCACATCAATGCCACGAGTGGGGTGGTTAAGAATCAGAATCTCACAGTCAGTAGTCATCCACCGAGCGAGCGCAACCTTCTGTTGATCACCGCCAGAAAGTTTACCGACTTCACTTTGAATGTTAGTGGTCTTGATATGAAGCTTCTGGATTTGGTCAGCAACCTCACGAAGAGCAGAAACCTCATGTAAGAAGCCCTCTGCATTACTTTCAATTCCCGCAGATTCCATGAGAGTCTTTGCGATAGAACGCTCATTGGCGATACCAAGCTCATCGTCATCGTCGGAAAGATAACCAATACCATACGAAACAGAGGCTTCGGGGCTTCCCAAAGTAACATCTTCACCGTTGATTTTTAGCGTCTTAAAAGTAGCTTTTTGATCAACACCGACGAGAGCTGCTGCTACCTCGTTAATACCAGAACGACGAAGACCTGTCAGACCAAGAACCTCTCCCTTATTAACGGAGAATGTCACATCTTTCAAGAAACCGTCTGCGCCACATAGTCCTTCGACCTGAAGTTTCTCATGCTCACCAGAGAATTCTTCGGGGCGCTGCCCCATAGGAATTTCACGATGGAACATCTTAAAGGCAATCTCTTGAGAGCTCATCATATTAGGGGAAATCTCGTGAGAGATAATTCCATTATCTAAAATGACGGCGCGATCAGCCAATGAACGAATCTCGTCAAGACGATGCGTAATGTAAATGACGGAACGTCCCTCTGCTACGAGACGACGAGTAATCTCGTGGAACTGATAGATTTCGTAGTCGTTAAAGGTTGCTGCTACCTCATCCATGAGCACCAGCTGAGTTTCTTCTGCTTCCATACGAACAACCTCAATGAGAGCTTGTTCAGCGCGAACCAGTTCACCCATCTTTGTGGTGGGGTCAATAGATAGACCAGCGTCATCAAGAAGTTTTTGGGCACGCTCGTTCTGTTCTTCTTCAGATTTATCGGCGTGGAATGTCGCACGGAAAATAGCTTGAGCAACAGTTAGTTCAGGATCAACTTTGAATTTCTGGCGGATAGACCCAACACCACAAGCAAGCGCTTCATCTGGGGTTTTAGGGTTATAAGGCTCTCCGGCGAGTATCATAGTGCCAGAGCTGGCAACGTCCCAGCCACCAAGAATAGATATTAACGTTGATTTTCCAGCGCCGTTCTCACCGAGTAAGCCTAGAACCTCACCTCTGGCGACGTCAAAATCGGCGCCCTTCAATGCGAGAAGGTGATCATGCTTCTTAGTTAATCCTCTAACGCTGAGCAGGTTCTCCACCGTTGCTTACCCTCCGAAAGAAATAATGCGGCGACAATACTTTATGTAAAGTATCAAGAATCTCTTATGAGATTCCTAGAATACTTTCCCCAAATAAAGATACTAATAGTAATTAGTGTCAATTAGGTAATTATATTGCACTGCGTCCCTTAAAACATCAAAAACGGCAGTAATGTGTATGAACACATCACTGCCGTTTCTGATATGACGCTCATATATTGCTGATATTACTTTCCAATGCGCTCAGCGAAAGCACGACGCTGAGCTTTAATCGCATCGGGAAGACCTTCCCCTAAGCTTTCAAGCCATTGATCGATACTTTCGAGTTCTTCACGGCATTCTTCGGGATTAACAGCCAACGCCGCACGCATTTGGTCTTCTGTAATATCCAGACCATCGGTGTCGATATCTTCTACACCCGGCACAATACCTAAAGCAGTCTCTTCGCCGTGAGCTTTTCCTTCAAGACGGTCAAAAATCCATTTAACAACGCGAGAGTTCTCACCAAAACCAGGCCACGCGAAACCTCCATCAGGTGTGCGACGGAACCAGTTCACATAGTAGATTTTGGGCATGTTCTCTTCGCCGTGCTTTTCTCCTAGAGCAAGCCAATGAGCGAAGTAGTCGTTGACGTTGTAACCGATAAAAGGCAACATCGCCATAGGGTCACGACGCACCACACCTACTGCACCTTTTGCCGCAGCAGTGGTCTCGGATGATAGCGTTGCACCGCGGAAGACACCTTCTTCCCATGTGCGCGCTTGAGAAACAAGTGGCACCGTTGTTTTACGTCGTCCACCAAAAATAATAGCGCTCAACGGAACACCGTCAGGTTCGCTAAATTCAGGTGCCAACATATCAACCTGTTCAATAGGGGTGCAGAAACGAGAGTTCGGGTGAGCTGCCGGACGCCCACAATCAGGAGTCCATGACTCACCGCGCCAGTCCGTGAGGTGTTCTGGCACATCTTCAGTTTTTCCTTCCCACCAGACAGAGTTGTCGTCAGTGAGAGCAACGTTGGTAAAGATAGTGTTGCCTTTAGCGATAGCTCGCATTGCATTAGGGTTGGTGCTCCAACCAGTACCAGGAGCAACACCAAACATTCCCGCCTCGGGGTTGACGACGTGGGGCTTACCGTCTTCGTTGAAGGTAATCCATGAGATGTCGTCGCCAATCATTTCAGCTTTCCAACCTTCGATGGTTGGCTCCATCATTGCAAAGTTTGTTTTTCCGCAAGCTGATGGGAAGGCTGCAGCCAGATAGTGGGTTTTCTGTTCGGGGTTGGTGACTTTGAGGATGAGCATATGTTCTGCCATCCATCCTTCGTCTCGCCCCATAGCGGACGCTATACGTAGTGCATAGCATTTTTTGCCGAGGAGGGCGTTTCCGCCGTAGCCAGAGCCAAAGGACCAGATCTCTCGAGTTTCGGGGAACTGAACGATGTACTTTTCTGGGTTGCATGGCCACGGCACGTCTGTTTGGCCGTCCTCTAAGGGTGCGCCGACGCTGTGAAGTGCTTTGACGAAGAACCCTTGTGTTGCAGAGAGCTTATCGAGGACTGCTGTACCGATAGTGGCCATAATGCGCATGGAGCATACGACGTAGGCAGAATCGGTGATTTCAATACCGTATTTTGGTTCGGTTGCATCGAGTGAACCCATGACAAAAGGAATAACGTACATGGTGCGTCCGCGCATGGAGCCGGCGTATAGTTTGCTCATGAGTTCGCGCATTTGTGCGGGGTCGCGCCAGTTGTTGGTGGCTCCTGCTCCTTGTTCGGTTTCTGAGCAGATGAAGGTTCGTTCTTCGACGCGGGCGACGTCGTCAGGGTCAGAGAAAGCGGCGTAAGAGTTAGGGAATTCGTGGTCAGAGAGTCGAATGAAAGTTCCGGCTTCGACAAGTTCTGACGCTAAGCGGTTGTATTCTTCTTCGCTTCCGTCAACCCAGTGGATATTTTTAGGTTGTGTCATCTGTGCAATATCTCGAACCCAGTCGATGATATCGGTGTAGGTGGTTGGTGCGTTCTCTAGCTGTTCTAGTACGGCTGTGTTGAGAGCGTTTTCATCGGTGTTTTGATGTTTGTTGCTCATTAGGAGCTTCCCCTTTTAGTGTGTTGATGGTTTCAGTACCTCGATGTGCTGAAACAACGCCCCTTGGTTGTGTTGGTTTTTGTGCGATAAACGCCAAAAGCTCCTAAATCTTTGTGCAGACGGTACTGTACCGCGCAAGGTTTAGGAGCCAAACAACCAAAGGTTGCTCACCTCATCGTGATAGACCAAGAGTATCGTCTGGGTTTTGTGGCGCTTGTGTAATTACACGTTTTTCTCCAATCATGTTGGATTTATCCGTACCAAAATAGTTTTCGCTCGTCAGAAGCTGTGTTTTTTAGAAAAAAGTGACCATTACCCCACACCAACACCCGACTTACCTACAATGAGATAAGCGTCACTCGTTTTTAATTTGTCTTTTCACCAGAAGACTCTGTAAAGTATTACCTGTTGCAACGGCAAGGGTTCAGAACCAAGCCGAGAAACATGCGCCTGTAGCTCAACGGATAGAGCATCTGACTACGGATCAGAAGGTTGGGGGTTCGAATCCCTTCGGGCGCACCACGGAAAATAAACCCGGTTCTTAGGAATCGGGTTTTATTTTTATCATCAGCTTCATAACAACAGAGAAGAACGCTCTACACACCATATTTATGGAGTATTTTCTCACACCTACTACGCACAACACAGAATAAATAGGAATAATAGTTAATCTAAGAGCGTTCCATCAGCACAAGACCAAAACATACCAACGTCATCCAAGGAGTACATCGCATATGAGCATCAACATCAACGTCACCGACGAAAACGGAGAAACCCGCTCAGCAGAGTGGGAAGAAGACCAAACACTACTTGACGCACTTCTTGCCAATCAATTCCCCGTGCTAGCAACCTGTGGCGGAAACGCCTCATGCGCAACCTGCCACGCCTTCATCGACCCAGAACACTTTGAAGCATCTGGTGAACGCACCGAAGCAGAAGAAGACCTTCTTGACATGGTAGATGACGTCGCAAATGAATACTCTCGACTATGCTGCCAAGCCGAATACGCAGAAGGCATGGACGGCGCAACGATAACACTTAAACCTGGGATGTGATATGAAAATCTTCAGTTCCCCCACCACAAGATTTCTTCCTTACTTAGCAATCGGGCTATTCGCACTCAATGCGTGCTCACAAAGCCCGCAACATCATTCTTCTGCGCCTACCCCTTCAGCAGAGACTTCCTCCCCCGCCTCTACCTCTTCTGCTTCCGCTCCAACGGCTCCACCAAAAGCAGCTGGCCCGAACCCCACAGCAGAATCTGCGACAGTAAACCCTTCTTCTGCTCCATCATCGAGTGAATCTGACGCAAAATCTGAAGAAAACGTACAGAATACTCAATCATCAGCACCTGCACAAGAGCCAGAAAGCCCTCTCACCCCAACTCAACAGCCACCGGTTACAGAGTACAGTGAGCCTCCTGTTCCACGTGGAACAGTTATTACAGTTCCTCCAGAACCTCCTATAGCTGCTCAACCTACCCGCGGTGAATCTAACGCAACGTCCCAGAGTGCACGCCCTGAGCCTGCTGTTCCAGCACCAGCTTCAACAGCGCCAGTTACAGCAAGTACCCCTACCTGCGATTATGGGCATATCCGTATCGACGCTCAAGCAAACCCCGGTGCTGGTGCTGCCGGTTCTCGTTATATTAGTTTGACGTTCAGCAACACCGGCACAACTCCGTGCTCTCTTAGCGGTTACCCAGGCGTGAACTATGTAGATGCAAATGGGCACCAGATTGGGGCAAGCGCGGTACCAGCTGGAGAATGGACAAGTTCAGGTAAGGTCTTACGTTCTCAGGAGTCTGCAACAGCAATTCTTAGAGAAACCCGAGCCGGTCTTTATAGCGAACAAATGTGCCAACCAACAACAGCTGCCGGCTATCGTGTGCACATCCCTGGAACTTCAAACTCGTTAGTGTTGAAATTTCCAGCAGAAGCATGCTCCAATGATTCTGTCGCGCAGCTTAGCATTGGGCAGATAGGCGCCAGCTCCTCATAAGATTCATCTAGCTGGCACCTATTCCTGCCAGCTAGATGAAAGTTAAAGAATCTCTGCAACTTCCTCAAAACTAAAACGTGGATTTCGTTTGTACGGGGTTGGCGTACTATACCCGATGTTCACGATCATAAAGGCACGTTGCTTTCCGTCTGGGAAGAACTCCTGGTTGATAGCAGAGAAGTTTGCGCCGGTCATTGGCCCAGCAGATAATCCGAGCGCACGAATAGCAGTGATGAGATATCCTGCAGAAAGTGTTGCTGATTGTTCAGCAGAATGAAGACGTGATTCTTCTCGTGAGAACTTTTGCGCAGCATGCGCCATCGACGGGTTAAATTGCTCAAATTTGTCAACCCAACAGGTGTCAAAACTGAGGATAGCGCTCACAGGCGCTTGCTGAATCTGCGGCTGGTTTGACGGCGCTACATGAGGTAGCAGACGTTCTCGGGCAGTGGTGCTTCTCAAAAAGGTCAGGCGCAAAGGTTGAGAGTTAAACGCTGTCGGACCCATTTTAGTGAGGTCATATATTGTACGTAGCTGTTCTTCAGTAACCTCTTGATGAGTGAACCGGTATGCGGTGCGCGGTTGCACAAAAATTTTATGAAGAATTTCTGTATCGAGGGGCTCTAGTGTCATGATGATCCTCTTGAACTAACGAATTAATTGCTACTAAGCATAAACTTTTCTTCTCCTCTCATAAAAGGGGTTGTTGGGGTTCTTTACGTTATCGTTGGTGTTATCTTTTTGTTTCTTTGTGTGTCTCATATGTCAAAGTGTGGTGTTCATGGCTGGTCGAAGTCGCAGACGTCTTCTTACTAAACCGCTGCCTCAGCGTCTGGGCATTGACCCTATCTCGCTCAGACTCCCCCTCGAGTTTCCCGAAGATTTACGTGCACGGGTAGATACCCCTACCCCCACCATTGCGCAGTATCTTATTGCCCGTTTTTATCCTGATACGCCAGAGGTTGTTAACCGTCTCTTTCACCGTAGAGAGGTTGTCGCTGGGGACGGAGTGCCCTTACCTGCCGATGCGCCTTTTGAAGGCGGTTTAACAATTTGGTATTACCGTGAACTGTCTCAAGAACCTCAACTACCTGATGATATTCCTGTTCTTTATGAGGATGAGTGGATTCTTGTAGTAGATAAACCACACTTTTTACCCACCACTCCTCGCGGCATGTTTGTTGCGCAAACAGCGTTAACCAAATTGCGAGTTCAGCATCAGAATCCGTTACTTTCGCCGGTGCATCGTTTAGATAGAGCGACGGCGGGTGTTTTAGTTTTTTCAAAGGTTCCCCAGAGCCGTGGCCCTTTTCAGACGTTGTTTCAGAGCCGCCGCATTGTCAAAGAGTATGAGGCAGTTGCCCCACTGATTCCTCAGTTGGAGGGTTCGGCTTCCCCATGGCAGGTGGTACGTAGTCACATCGTTAAAAATCGTCAGCAAGTTCAAGTTATTCAGCATTCTGAACAGCAGTGTCTGAGTCTAGGACTTGAGCCTAATGCGCTCTCTGAGGTTGAGTTAGTTCGAAGTATTCACTATTCGACGGAGCAGCTTCATCAGCTGAGACTGGAGCATAATCCTCGTCTTGTAGCCCCTAACTCGCGTAATCTTTATGGGGTATATCGCCTGAAACCTCATAGTGGTAAAACTCACCAGTTACGTGCCCATATGCTCCTTTTAGGTGCCCCTATTCTTGGTGACACTCTCTACCCTACGGTGTGTCATGAGTTTCCTGATGAACAGAATTTACCGCTACAGTTACTTGCCAAGAGGATTTCTCTTAGACACCCGCTAACGGGAGAAGATCTTGTCGTCACGAGTTCACGAACTTTGGCTTTAGCCCAATAGTTAGGGTCAGTACTGAGGGAACGGTAAAGGTTTAGACTTTTCTTCGTACTCGGTTATTGGGTTTCTCTCACTGAAGGAGATATATGGAGCAGGCACCTAGTCGCAAGTCGCATCGTTATGAGATTTCAGAGGCCGAAAGTCGCCAGCTAAAAGCTGAGTATGCTCAAACTATGAGCATGCGGGCTGAAACTGCTGGTTCTTCGGTATTACACTTTTTTGCTCAGCGTGCATTATCCATTCCTGGTACTCTTTTGGGGGCTCCTCAGGTGCCTGATTGCCGTTCAGTTAAAGAACGTTTGACGCATTGGCATTTTTGGTGGCAGGCACATTTCTTGGATTGTGCTCTTGATGCGTCATTCCGCGCTCATCGACATATGGATTCTTCACAGGCGACGAGATGGTTTGAACGTTCTCAACAGATTTTACGCGGTATTCGGGCTAGAAATTTTGGTCTCTACACGAATACTTTCTACGACGATATGGCGTGGCTTGCTCTCGCTGTGGGGCGTATGAATGCGTTATCTGAGCTGTTGTATGGTCGCGGGTATATGCCAGCACAAGATGCAGGGGTGCAACTTTTTAAGGCGTTACGTCGAGGTGCTACGGACCATCTTGGTGGTGGAATGTTTTGGTCTACTGACCATGATTTTAAAAATACTCCGGCTACTGCTCCTGCAGCTCTAGCTTTTGCACGGGCACATCAGCACGATCAGGCGCGTGCTCTTGTTGATTGGCTTCAAGAGAATTTGTGGGATGAACAGCGTCGTGCATATCTTGATGGTATTAAGATTCTTTCCGAGCAGTCTCAACTAGAAGATTCTCTCTTTTCGTATAATCAGGGCCCTATTTTGTCTGCTCTTCTTGAAATTCACGGTGTGGGTATGCCTTTACCGGATAAAGTTCAAGACCATATTTCCGCTTTGCTTGAGGGAATAGTCGAACATTTTACAGAGGATTTTGATATTTCTGATACGGAACGTTTGAGGATTCTTCGCACAGGCAAAGATGGTGATGGTGGCCTGTTTACCGGTATTCTTGTCCGATATTTGGCTCAAGTTGCGCTCTCTGCCAACGTTAAAGAATCTTCTCGTTCTCTTGCTGGTGATTTAGTGGTTCATACAGCAGAAGTTTTGTGGGAAGGCAGAAGAGAATTTGATCCAACATTGCCGGTCAACGAGGCGGGAATTGATGTTCGTGAGATTCGTGGGGAGCCGGTCGTTCTTTTCTCTCCGGATATTCTTCAACATTCTTCGCAAACGTTAGTGCCTGGTGCTCCGGTGGAACTGTCGTCTCAGCTTCAGGGGTGGATGATTCTTGAGGCTGCTGCACGGGTGTTAGAACAATAAGTTTTACACTCATTTTGAGTAGTGGTGCTTTAAAATGTAGTCCATGATGTTCTCAGCATAAAAAGGGAAAATAGAGACAAAACGGTATCTCGCTTAAATTGTTCTGCGATTAAGTTGTACAGGAATGATGAGAAACCTGTACAACCAGATAATCTATATCTAAAACACGTTTTGAATCACAGAAATCAAATATGCCTAATATTTTTCGTGCTCTCTGGTCTGGAGAGCTGCTCAGCTTCACCTCAACGCAGTTCATATTATTTATACTCCCTATCATAGCCATATCTTCACTTAATCTTGAGAATTCTCAGGTCTCTGCCATTAATGTTGCGGTAGGGGTTGGCACGCTTTCTTTTCTTCTTTTGTTGCAGCGTCTGGGTGATTCTCACAAGAAGATTATGCTTCTTTCTTTATGTTCTCTTATACGGGCGCTATTGTGCTTCTCAGTTAGCTACTTGCTGGCTATCGGTGAGTTCAAGATTGTCTTTCTTTTCTTCTTCGCGTTTCTTATTTCGGGGATTACGGTTTTCTACGACAGCTTGTTCTCGTCCTTGATTCCTGCGGTGATTGATAAAAAGTATATTCCTCGGGCAAATCGATGGTTTGCCAGCCTTCATTCGGTGGCAGATATAGTCGTTGGTGCTGCCGCTGGAGTTGCATTTGGCATGATGAACAGTTCAAATCTCTTCATAATTTTTGGTGTCCTGTATGCGTTGTCGTTGATTGGACCGGTATCTGCCGCGAGAAGTTACAGGGGTGTCGCTGATACCGAACAAAAGGTTTCGGAAGATACCCATACAGGGTATTGGGCAGGGTTAACTTTCTTAGTGAGGGACAACATCCAGTTTCCACTGACCAAGAGTATCGTTTACTTTAACTTTATAACCTCAGGAATTCAGGCAGTCTATATTATTTATCTGCTTCGGAACACAGATTTTTCGGTACTTAGTTTAGGTGTTGCGAGTTCTCTTGGTGGGGTCCTTGGAGTTATTCTTGCTCATTTTTCTGGTCGAAAGGTAGATACCTTAAAACCGTATTATGTCCTCATCGTGACTTTTCTGCTTCCGGTTGTCTCTGGGGTTGGAATCTATATTTCTCAGTATTTTAATAATGTTTTTTCGATTGTTATCGTGGGAGTTTCGCTTGCCTTATGGTCTAGCTCTATGATGATTAATATTTCGATTTCGGAGACGCTTAAGCATCTTTTGGTTCCGCATGATGTGTTGGGAAGGTTCTCGATGTCTCAGCGGTTGTTAACGTGGGGAGCTGATCCGTTGGGTGCTGTTCTCGCATCTTTTCTTTTAGCGTATTTGCAGGCTGGTACGGTATTTATCGTATTTCTGTTGTTGCTGTGCGTATCGCCGTTGTGGGTTATAGTTTCAGGCGAGATAAGAAAACTTCCGGTTTTATCTGAAAACGGCTAATTAGCCTATGTGTAGAGTTCATCTTAGTGAACGTCATTGTGTGGATATTCTGTAAATCACGTTCTTTGAGCTTTGTTCTATCTTCAAGGAAGGTGGGGTGAGAGTGTGATGTGGGGTATTTTGACAAGATGAAATAGGAGAACTTCTTGTATGGCCCGTTGTTTTGTTTTGTATAAGACTGTAGTATAAAAAATTAATGATTTGCGCTTCAAAAGGTGCAATTTTATGGGCAGAGATACTGCTCATAAGGTCTTTCTTGATGGGCTTCTAAAGCATATTGCGAGGACGCATAAAGTAAAGGGGGTAAGCACATGGATAAGTTCGTTGCTTTTCTTGTCACTGTAGCAGTTTTATTATTCATGCCATTACCTATTGCGTTAGTGCTCAGTGGAGGGGAACTCTTTACCAGCGGATGGGCAGGAATTTCAAAAGAATTCTGGGTTACCTATTGTTTTGGTATGGTGACTTTTTTGGCTAGCCTAGCATGGCACGTCTGGAAAGATTCACACTCTACTAAGGGCAAGAAGACCCAGAAATAGTAGTTGATTTTTTCATCGCATCGTTAGTGTCAGCGCGTGACTTTTGTTGAGAAGTCACGCGCTGAGTGTTTCTTTCGAGCTGTCTTCACATTTTTCCCGTAGGAGCGTCCAGAAGAATCTGAGGCAGCTAAGATTTAACTCTTCTCATCTTCTTCTACTGAAGCCTGAACGAACGCCGAAGAGAAGAACCCCCTCTTGTAAGTAACCCCTGCTTGGACCCACCAAATATGGAACTTACTAGGTATCTTGACTGAATATATGTCATACTAATTTTGTTCAAATGTTAAACTCAAAGGTTGCTCATATCGCCATATGGCGTATTCTTGCCCTTCTGTGCAAGCAGCTCAGAACGGATACCTTTTGCATCAAATTCTGCGAGCCACCTCAAGATGAAAGTTATTTTGAACGCTTCACACTAACAGTTATTATAAAAATTCTTAATTTTCTATCTAGAGGCAATTAAAATAATATGCTAAAGTGACTTGTATCATCTTTATTGCTTCCAAAACCCACCCAAGGAGTTATCATGAGTAAAGAATATATCACAAATCACACCTTTTGCAGTAACCAATAAGCAAAAATATAAATGGGAAATATAAAACATCATAAAGTATTTTTACTCGCAGTATCTTACGGGGTATTAGTAGCCTCTATTAGAACATCTCTTATACATCTTCATATTGGGTATAATCCAGTAGATTACGGTGTCTATAAAAATGTAAGCAGTCTCCTGCAACACGGCTTAAGTATCTACGACAATGATGCTATTGGAACATATGTAGAACAGGGACTTCCTTTTGTATACACACCTTTCTCTGCCATAATACTCTATCCCTTAGGATATTTCCCAGAACCTTTAGGTGTATTTACTTGGACTTTTTTAAACGCAATTTTACTATTTTATATAGTCAAGATATCTATTAATGATATTAGCGGAATAAAAATATTTTTATTTTCACTAATTTTTTCGTCGTTTAATATCATAGCTCAGCACTTTATGTTTGGGCAAATAAATATAATACTATGCTTTTTATGTCTTTATGACTTGCTTCGCAAGAACATAAAGGTGCTCCCCCGAGGTATATTAATAGGAATCGCTGCAGGAATTAAACTGACCCCCGCGCTATTTATCGCATTTTTCTTATTTTCAAAGAGATGGAAATATTTTATTTATTCTTCTATTTCATTTTTGATAACAGTCATTATAGGTTTTCTTTTTACTCCCCACAATACGGTGGAATATTTTACCTCTAAAATCTTTAACCTCTCTTCAGTAGTAGACTTAGGCCAAAACTTTTCAACGTCGGGGAATAGCTCAATACAAGGTGTTATCTCTAGATGGACTGGTAATCACGACAGTGCACTAGTTGCCTTACTTTCACTTTTTGTAATATCAATATCGTTCATAGCAGCATCGCGTCTATTACAATTAGGTGATTATCTAGCTGTAGCTTCTATCATTGGAGTCGCGTCATGCCTGCTCTCACCAGTATCGTGGTTACACCATTGGGTCTGGGCTGTTCCTTCAATCATATGGCTCCTACGCTCAACCCGACAGCTGTTTAAGATACCTCTTGCAGTAGCATGGTCGCTAGTATGTATGGTCCAAGGAACAGATTTAGGTGACTATCTTGCATCAGTTGGTGCACCACTACTATTTTACGAGTTCTTCCGATCATCACTTGTGTTGTGCGGAATACTTTGGATTATATACATGTTTGCGAACACCACTAGAAGAATTTTAAATAATAAAACGGGGCTATAATCGGTCAGTACCGACATAGCCCCGTGGCAAACAGTGATATGCAGTATTGCATGCATCATCAAAAATGTAGAGTTGAGTTAGATTCTACTGCGACGCTTTCAACCACAATACGCAGGAATAGGTCCTGCGATGCATTTTTAGTTGGTGTTACGTAGCTCTTTAGCCAAGTTTTCCGCTAAGACGGTTATTCATTCCGTGGCTCATCTCGTTCAGACCAAAAACTGTTGCTGTTTTCCCAAGAGTCTCATACTTAAAAATAATGGAATCTAATGCTGAAACAGTAGAAGCATCCCACACATGAGAGTTACTCAAATCAATCACAATATTCTTGGGGTCATCACTATACGAGAACTGGTAGTACAAGTCGTTTGATGAGGCGAAGAATAATGGGCCGTTGACACTGTACGTTACAGTATTTTCGCCCTGCACAGCACGCTCCACCGTGACCACATGGGCAACACGTCGAGCAAAAAGAACCATCGCAACAAGAATACCGACACCAACACCAAGAGCAAGATTATGTGTACCGACAGTAACAAGCACCGTCATCAGCATGACGGCGGTCTCTGCTCGTGGCATAGCTTTAAGGGTGCTCCAGCGTACGGAATGCCAGTTAAATGTACTAATAGCAACAAGAATCATGACAGCAACAAGCGCAGCCATAGGAATTCTCGCAACGATATCTCCAAGAACAACAGAGAGCACCAAAACAAAAATTCCTGCACAGAAAGTAGAAACACGTGAACGAGCGTTACCTGTTTTAACGTTAATCATGGTTTGCCCAATCATGGCGCATCCTCCCATACCGCCAAAGGCTGCAGTAACGATATTCGCCACACCCTGTCCCCATGATTCACGGGTTTTATTGGAATGAGTGTCCGTAATATCATCGACCAGTTTTGCGGTCATGAGGGATTCGACCAGACCCACAAATGCCATAGCGAGCGCAAAGGGGAAAATGGTTTTAAGAGTTTCTACAGTGAGCGGTACGTCGATAACGCTCAACACCGGCAATGAATGTGGAAGATCGCCATATTCACCGACAGTAGGCACTTTAATACCCGCGTATATTGTCACGGCGGTGAGAAGAATAATAGCGATGAGAGGCGCTGGAATAGTTGTGGTGATTTTAGGGAGACCAAACACAATGATGAGTCCAACAACAACTAGCGGATAGACGGCGAAAGGCACGTCGATGAGCTGTGGTAGTTGAGAAGAAAAAATCAGGATAGCGAGCGCGTTGACGAAGCCGACCATGACTTGGCGCGGAATAAAACGCATGAGTTTAGCGACGCCGAAAACTGCTAGAAGTATTTGAAGAACTCCGGCAAGGAGCACTGCTGCAATGAGGTGGGGCAATCCGTGGGTTGCCATAAGTGGTGCGATAACGAGGGCGGTAGATCCTGCTGCGCCGGATATCATGGCGCGACGTCCACCAGTTATGGCGATAGTTGTTGCCATGGTGAAGCAGGCGAAGAGCCCAACTTGCGGGTCTACTCCGGCGACGACGGAGAATGCGAGTGCTTCGGGGATGAGCGCTAACGCGGTGACGAGTCCGGCGAGTATTTCGATGAGTAAGAGTTTGGGGTGTTTGAGGACGGTGAGTGTTACTCCACGTTGTGTGGGGCTTAGTGCGGGGTGGGCTGTGGTGTGCATGCTCTCTTTTGCCGGTTGTGTGGTGACAGAATATTTGAACAAGCCTAGCAGGGTTATGTGCTGGTGTCTGATGTGGGGAGTGTGAGTTAGCACGGCTTAGTGTGTGCAGGTGCGGATGTCATGGAGTCTGTAGCTGGCGACCGAGTAGACTAGTGTCCGTGCTGAATACTGATTTTTCTAATCCAACATTTTCTTTTGAGCTGGGTGAGCGTCTTGCCGAGCGTGAGCAGATTTCTGCTGAACGTACTGCTGCTAATGGTGGTGAGTTTCGTGGTAGAACTGGTGTGATTCATACTCCTCATGGTGATATTCAAACTCCTGCTTTTACTCCGGTGGGGACGAAGGCAACGGTTAAGGCTGTTTTGCCTGAGGCGATGAAGGAGCTTGGTTCGCAGGCTCTTTTGGCGAATGCGTATCACTTGTATTTGCAGCCGGGGCCTGATGTTCTTGACACTGCTGGTGGTCTTGGTCGTTTTATGAATTGGTCGGGTCCAACGTTTACCGATTCTGGTGGTTTTCAGGTGATGAGCTTAGGTTCTGGGTTCAAAAAGGTGATTGATATGGGCACCGTTGAGCAGGCTCGCGGTGTTGATGGGCGTCCGTTGGGTGATGATGATGTTGCTCGTGGGCGTGAGCGTATGGCGCATGTTGATGATGATGGCGTTAATTTTAAGTCTCATATTAATGGCAGTATGCACCGGTTTACGCCTGAGGTGTCGATGCAGGTTCAGCATAAAATTGGTGCTGACATTATGTTTGCTTTTGATGAGTTGACGACGCTTTATAATTCTCGTCGTTATCAGGAGAAGGCGTTAGAGCGTACTCGTTTGTGGGCTTTGCGTTGTATTGCTGAGCATGAGCGTTTGACGGTTGAGCGTTCTGATAAGCCGTATCAGGCTTTGTTTGGTGTTATTCAGGGCGCCCAGTATGAGGATTTACGTCGGCAGGCTTGTCGTGATTTGGGTGCGATGCCGTTTGATGGTTTTGGTATTGGTGGCGCTTTAGAAAAAGAGAATTTGGGGACGATTGTTCGCTGGTGTACTGAGGAGTTGCCGGAGAATAAGCCTCGTCATCTTTTGGGTATTTCTGAGCCGGACGATATTTTTACCGGTATTGAGAATGGTGTTGATACTTTTGACTGTGTTTCGCCGACTCGTGTTGCCCGTAATTCTGCGGTATATACCCCTGATGGGCGTATGAATTTGACGAATGCTCGTTTTAAGACTGATTTTCGTCCGATTTTTGAGGGTTGCGATTGTTATACCTGCGGTCATTACACTCGTGCGTATCTTCATCACTTGTTTAAGGCTGAAGAGCGTTTGTCTGCGACGTTGGCGTCTATCCATAATGAGCGTTTTATTGTGAAGATGGTTGATGATGCTCGTGAAGCAATTAATCAGGGTGATTATTTTGCGTATCGTGATGAGTTTCTCGGTAATTATTATTCTGATCGTCGCCCTGAGTAGGGTTTATTCTTTTTCTGATTTTTTGGAGGTTTTGTGTCGGGTTTTCCGTTAGATCATGTTTCTGAGAATGAGGTTGTGAGTGTTTCTCATGATTTTGTGGTCAGTTCTGATGAGTTGTTGGCTGCGTTTACTTCGCGTGATCTCTTTTTGCAGTGGTATCCGCCGCGTGGTTGGTCAGTTCAGCCGGATACGGTGACTTTTGAGCCTCAGCGTGGTGGGCGTGTTCAGCTGGCGATGAAGCATGAGTCTGAGCTGAATGTTTTTGCTCCGGTGTATCTTCGTTTTGAGTCGATTTCTCTTGAGGGTTTGGAGTTGGTGGAGTCTATTGCTGGGCCGATGGGTGAGCCGACGGATCATTTGATGGGTATTCGTATTGGTTTTGTTCCGGGTACGGTGATTACGTCTTCTGGTGTTGGTGAAGGTATTACGGTGAAGGTTGAGGTAGGTCCGTTGCCGGAGCAGGTTCATGATGATGTGGCTGCTACGTGGAAGGGTTCTTTGACGAAGTTGGAGGAGGTTCTTTCTTCGTAGTTGTCGCCTATTTTAGGTGGTGGTAAGCCCCTGCTGTGTCCTCGTGGTTCGTTGGTGTTCTTTTGGAGGTGGTACAGCAGGGGCTTTTTGGTGGGGTTTTAGCCTTGGCGGGCTTTGTATCGTGGGTTTTTCTTGTTGATGACGTAGGTTTTTCCGCGTCTGCGGACGACTTGTGCTCCGGGTAGGTTTTTGAGTGAGCGTAGTGATTTACGAACTTTCATGTTTTTCCTTTTCTGGGTGGGTGTTGGTTCCTCGTTAGCTGGTGCTGTTGAGGAGGTTTTCTGCTATTTCTTCTCCAGTGATAATGCATTGGTTGAGAAGCTCTTGGAGTTCGGTGGGGTTGAGGTCGTCTCCGGTGATGGCGATGGTGTTGTGTGGTTCTTGTTGTTCCCATTGCCCTTGTTGTTCGAGCCAGACGAAGGGGCCGATGCCTTCGATGGCGATACGTTCTGAACCGTAGCTGTTGATGCAGAGTGTTCCGCGAAGTCGGCAGTTGCCTTCTGCTAGGTGTGGTAGTGCGGAGGCGAATCTGTCGTGGTGGAGGATTCCGGAGGTTGTGAGGACGACGGTGGTGAAGTTTTTTCCGGTGCGTATGGCGGTGTTGATAGGTGTGTGTTGTGGGGTTTCGTTGGTGATGGGGGTGAGTTCTTGGGTGTTGATTCCTAGGTGTCCGGCTTGTGCTCGTTGAATGCTGTCTTCTCGTTGGTGGCATCCGCAGATGGGTTGTGTTGTTTCTGTGCAGGAGATGATTTTTAGGTGTGTTCCGAGGTGTGCGAGGAGTTCTTGGGCGCGGTGTTTTTCGGCGTCGGTGCTGTGGGTGAAAGGTATTTCTGAGGTGATGGCGGTGTCTGCCCAGGCGATTTCGGTGATGATGAATTCTCCGGGGGTTCGTTCGTCTTCGCAGCCGCCGTTGAGGCCTCGTTGTTCGAGGGGTTTGTTGTCCCAGAGTTCGTCTTCGATGGTGCTGATGTCGAGGGCGAGGATGGCGCTGTGTATGTGGTGTTCTAGTTTTTCTGCGACGTTGATGACGGTGTTGAGGGATACTCCTGGTGGTAGGAGGATGAGAATGTCTTCTGTGTTATCTGATAGTTGTAGGCAGTCGGAGAGGAGGAGTGTAGTTGCGCAGGATGAGCAGTTACTTTTGAGGATGATGTCGGTGGTTTTGGTGATTTCGTGGTGGTTTCGGGTGACTCGTATGGTGATTTTTTCGGGGTGCGCGTTTTCTTCGGGGTCGAGGATGTCGAAGCTGAGGATGGTAGGCGTGGTCTCTGCGTTGTTTTTAAGCGCTTTGAGGGCGGTATTGAGGGCGTTGTCTCGTGCCCAATGGCTTAGTGATGAGATAGCTGTGATGGACATACACCTAAGCATAAATGAGAATCGTTCTCATGTAAACTTCAGAAGAAGCATGTTGTTCGACACGAGATATTAAACGCCAAGGCCCCCTTGAGGCGGGGGCCTTGAGCAACACACAGACATTGAATGCATGAGAAGATCACGCGTTCTAATACCTATAGTCTAAACGATAACGATTCTCATATACAAGAGTTGTGCAGAAAAAGTTTTAATAAAACATCAAGCCTCTGAAGAAGACCCACTAGCACGCCGAGCCTCCTCAAACGCACTCTCATCCACGACATGAACCTTACGTACCACCGCAAAATACATCATCGTCAAAACCACAAAATACGCAACCCCAACCGTAGCAGGAGCAATCGTCCCCTGAGTAGCAAAAAGCGCAGACCATACGGCACAAAGTCCTACAATTCCCAGAGCACCCGTCGCACGACCGCCCCAAAGACGAAACGCAGACGAATTACCTTCAACACGTTTAAACGCAAGATACGCCAAAAGAATCAGCACCCACACCGTCAAAGCACTCACCATAACCAGCGTAATCATCGTGCCAAAAGCATCACCAGGTTTAAACACTGCCAAAAGAATAGCTAAAACAACACCCAGCGTAGAAAGCCACATCGCCCGAACAGGAATACCTTGACGATTCGTACGAGACATCATCCGAGGAGCCATAGAATCAGCAGCCAAAGAATGCATCAAACGAGTACCCGCATAAAGATTTGCATTCGCCGCAGAAAGCGAAGCCACCAACACCACAAGGTTAGTAATCGTCGCAATCGCAGGAATACCCAGCTCAGAGAACACCAACACAAAAGGTGAACCCTCAACTTCCCCATTAAACGTTGCAGCCTGACGCCAAGGAATCACCGAAACAACCACAAACAACGAAAGAATATAAAACGTTGCAAGACGCCACATCATCGCTTTGGCAGAAGAACGCACCGAACGAGCCGGATTTTTCGCTTCAGCAGCAGAAATAGAAATCATCTCAATACCGCCAAAAGAAAACATCACAATCGCCAACGAAAGCCACACAGACTTAATACCGCCCGGCATAAAACCACCATCATCACTCAAATGCGCAATACCCGTAGCAGCATGCCCCGGCAGACCGAAGAACACCAAGCACAAACCCACCAGAATAAAGGCACTCAGCGCAATCACCTTCACCGACGATAAAGCAAACTCCATCACGCCAAAATAATGCACAGAACGAATATTCAACAGAATAATCAGAGCACCAAAAGCCACAATACCGACCCACAACGGAAGCTGAGGCCACCAAAACTTTAGATAAGAAGCCACCGCAACAAGCTCAATACCGGTAATGACCATGGTGCACGTCCAATAAGCCCAACGCGTCAAAAATCCGGCGAAAGGCCCAAGATACTTACCAGCGATAGACCCAAAACCGCCACGCACCGGAGAATGAACTGCCATCTCCCCCGTTGCTCCGCCAATAATGGCAGCAAGCAAAGAGCCACAAGCATACGAGAGAATAACTGCTGGACCAGCTAACGCAATAGCGCTACCAGAGCCAAGGAAAAGCCCCGTACCTAATGCTGAGCCCAACACAATCATCGTCATCTGACCATGGGTCAAAGAACGCTTAAGGTTTCGAGAATCTTCGAATGTAGATCTAGTCACCGAAGTTGCCACAATATATATCCTTTATGATGCGAGAGTTCCTCGTCCTCCGTAGAGTTTTCAAAACTACCAAAAGATAGACAGAACCCTCAAAAAGATGAAGAAGATAAACAAAAAGAGAAGAAAAACGTTACGGTTCGCACCATATGATGCGCGATAGTTCATATCAACCGTGCAATATGGTGCGAACCGTCTAGTGTGTTATCCACTAGTTTTGATAATGCTCAACATGTGAACGAGCCTCTTCAAAAGCAGTGTCATCAACGTGTTGACGAGAGCGAACACCTGCAAAATAGACCACAGTGATGAGGGCGAAGAAGCCAACACCAACCATCGCAGAAGTGGTCATATTACCAATGAAGAAAAGCGCTAAAAAGGTTGCAAAAACACCAATTAGACCTAGTGAAGCAGTTGCAGAACCGCCCCATACACGGAATGGAGAACTGTTACCCTCAACGCGTTTAAAGCTGATGTAGCTCAGAAGAATCATCGTCCACGTAACAAGGACGCAGAGAATGACCAAAGCCATCATCAACGAGAAAATACCGCCAACACCAGAAATAGCCATCACAATAGCAACAACAGAGCCAAGCATCGAAACGCCTAAAGCAAGTGCCGGAATACCCTGCGAGGTGGTTCGCGCAAAAATTGCGGGCGCCATACGATCGTGTCCCAAGGCGTGAAGCTGCCGTGTTGCGGCGTAAAGGGCGGCATTAGCTCCAGAAAGAGCAGCAATCAGAACAACAAAGTTAGTGATACCCGCAATATAGGGGATGTTCAGTTGAGAGAAGACGAGTACAAAAGGAGAGGTCTCAATCTCTCCGTGAAGGGATGAGGCTTCACGCCAAGGAATGATAGAAACGACAACGAAAAGTGCTAGTACATAGAACGTTGCAAGACGCCACATCATCGCTTTTGCGGATGCTCGAACTGAGCGCACGGGGTCTTTCGCCTCTGCAGCAGAGATAGAGATGAGTTCGATACCGCCGAAGGAGAACATCACGATAGCCAAGGCGAGCCAGATTGAGGACAATCCATTTGGCATGAATCCGCCGTCGTTGGTGAGGTTTTGGATACCAACTGCGGGGCTTGATGGAAGACCAACAAAGACCAGCAATAAGCCAAAGATGATGAAAACGATTACGGCAATAACTTTGATGGAAGAAAGGAAGAATTCAAGTGTTCCAAAAGATTTAACGCTCGTGAGGTTCAGCCCCACAATGATTGCCCCTGAGAGGGCAACCCATATCCAGAGGGGTACGGTGGGGTACCAGTAGGTCATGTATTGTCCGACGGCTACAAGTTCGGCGCCGGTGAGAGGTACAGTCGTCGCCCAATATGCCCATCGTGTAGTGTATCCGGCGTAGGGGCCGAGGAATTTTCCGGCGAGTGTGCCAAAGCCACCACGAACGGGATAGCGTACGGCCATTTCACCGGCACAAGCGCCGATGATTGCGGCAATGAGTGAGCCAATCATGTAGGAGATAATGACGGCTGGGCCGGCAATGGCAATGGCTCCGCCAGAGCCGAGAAATAGTCCTGTGCCGACGGCTAGTCCGAGGGCAATCATGGTCATTTGACCGTGGCTCAGTGAGCGTTCGAGTCCGCCGTCTGGGGTGGGTTCTTGTTGAGAAGCCATGGGGTGTACCTTATGGGTGTGGATGGTAATGCATATACATGCATACTGGATGATACATATGCTACAGCTCTTGGCTCACTCTTTCGGAGTTTTGTTCAGATTATGGTCTTTTAGATGCGCCACATCTTATCTTCTCTATACAGCATCACGAATCTACGAAGAAGCCGTCTCAGATACGCTCCGATAAGTTGGCTCATTCTTCTTAAACCACGAAATCACCGGAACAGTGACGGGCATCAGCACAAGTTCGACAAGACATTTATAGAAATAGCCGACAAGAACATAATTGAGGTAATTATCAAAAGTACTAATTCCAAGAATCGGTGCAGCAACCGTGCAGAAAATAATAGTGTCCGCAAGTTCGCCTACTAAGGTAGATCCAACAAGCCGTCCAACAAGGAACTTACCGTCAAAACGTTTTTTCATGGCAACCATAACCCATGAGTTCAGTAGCTGCCCAATAAGGTATCCAGCAAGAGAGCCAGCAACAATCAACGGCACCGGACCCAGCACAGCTTCTAAGGCTTGTTGGTTCTCGTAGTAGTCTGCACTCGGAAGTTTAATGAGTATCCAGAAACTAAGGCTTGCAAAAGCTGCCGCTAGAAACGAGATAATAATGACTCTGCGAGTGCGCGCAAAACCATAAATTTCGGAGAGAACATCCCCAATAATGTAAGCCAAGGGAAAGAGGAAGAAACCGCCGTCAGTGAGGATACTGCCGAAAGCAACACCTTTCGTGGCAGCAATGTTAGAGAGGATAAGAATAATAGCCGAGGCACACAGTAATAGGTCGTAGTAGGTACGAGAAGGCTGGGCATAGTGTTGTTGTGAGGCGGTGGCGGGCATAAAGTCGCTCCTTGAACTTAAATAGGTAGGGAGTGTCATTGAGATATGCTGCCCGTCTGCCACCCAGGCATTTTCTCTAGAAGAAGTATAGTGCCTTCAGGGTAGAAGATAAACTTCTGCGGTGACGAATTTTATGGTCATACATAGTATTCGTCACCGCAGAAGCTACGATGTACCCTCATATTGCGCGTTGTCATAAACACTCCAAGAGTGTTACAGCGTAGCTTGTGTAGGGATGGCGCTATTGGTTGATTTGGTAGAGCGCATCAAAGGGCGCGTTAGAACGGACGCGTTCTGCAATACCGGCACTCACAAACTTTTTCGCCTGTTGTGCTGCTTCAAGGGGCGTCTTTCCTTGCGCCAAGTAGCCGGTAATGGCAGCGGCAAGGGTACAACCTGCACCAGCGACAACTGCACCATCATCAATTTTGGGTGTTTCTAATACTTCGAGGGTGTTTCCGTCATAGTAGACGTCCACTGCATTATCACCTTCGAGTCGGATAGAACCTTTTGCCAGAACTGTTGCGCCAGACTTTTCGTGGATGATGCGCACTGCTTGCTCTAGCTCTTTAACGGTGGTGATGGAATCCATACCAGACAGGCTCATTGACTCAAAATGGTTTGGGGTGACGAAAGTTGCCAGCGGTAGAATTTTTTCTTTAAGAGCGTTGTCAATATCTAATGCGGCACCGGGTTCTTGTCCCTTACAGATAAGTACGGGGTCTAGTACGAGGTTTTTAGGGGTGTGTTCTTCAAGGAAGCGTGCCACTGTTTCGATGGTGGGAACGGTGCCGAGCATTCCAATTTTCACGGCGTCAAGATTGTAGGTTGCGTGCACTACTTCTAATTGGTCGTGCACAGTCTGAGCGTCCACGGGAACGAAGCGATGTGCCCAGTCGTTCTTAGGGTCGAATGAGACAATGCAGGTCAGTGCGAGGGAACCATAAACGCCGAGGGCTTGGAATGTTTTGAGGTCTGCTTGTGCGCCTGCTCCGCCGGTTGCCTCGTTACCGGCGATGGTTAACGCGTAGGGTCGTTTTGTCATAGCGTCAATGTACCGCGTGGTAGCGATATTCGCTCGTTTTTTACACTAAACCCGTGTTTTTGTGATTCAGGCTACTCTGCATTCTGAGATTACGCTGACAGTTTTCCGGTTTTTGTCACTATCTGAGCAAAGTTAGTATACAGTAGCGTTATGCCTAGAATTTCTGCAGCCTCAAACGCGGCACAACGCGAGAACACCAAACGTGCCATTCTCGACTCTTTTGGTCGGCTCCTCTACATGCGTGGACTACCCGGACTCACCATGACCGACGTCGCAAAAAACGCTGGTATTGGACGCACCGCAGTCTATAACTATTTTGCAGATATGGGCGAGCTACTTGTAGCATACGCAATGGACGAAACGGACAAGTTCCTCTCCGATCTTAACGAGGGCCTTGAGGGTATTACCAACCCGATTGACAAACTTGCCGTATATATCCGCCTAGAAATTGAGCGTCTTTCCCTACACCACATGCCACCGGGGCCAGCAATGCGCTCAGTACTCTCCCCCGAGTCTTTCGCAAAACTAGGTAAGCACGTATCCGCGTTACAGATTGTTCTGGGGAAAATACTTCAAGAAGCTATCGACCAAGGTTACATTCTAGAGAACGACATTCGCGAAATGGCTCGTCTTATTCATGGTTCTCTCTCTTCTAGTGCAGAACGCACTGACGAGACACCTGACGCTAAGGCACGTCAACGTCATATTGATTCAACGATTCGTTTTATTCAAATGGGTCTAGGCGCTCGTTTTGATGAGGTTGGAAATCCTGTACGTTTGGACGGAAAGAGCCCTTATTTAGTAGCTGTTTCTTAGCCGTACACCTCTTATTTATATGCGTGGGGTTTGATAAGTTTTATCAAACCCC